>NZ_JAKUFQ010000033.1:0-52990 GCF_022663475.1 Bacillus cereus group sp. BfR-BA-01382 | reverse complement strand
GGCCTCTATTATACAAACGAACGAGGGATATATAGCACCTCGGAATAGAGTAGAGCAAAAAATGGTAGAAATTTGGTCAGAGGTATTAGGGATTGACTCCTCTGTCATTGGGATAAATGATAATTTTTTTGATCTAGGTGGGCACTCTTTAAAAATTATGAGTACTTTAGTAAAAACATTTTCTGAAGGTTGGAATGTAACTATTAAAGATTACTTTGAATTAAAAACAATTAATAATATAGCTAAAAAAATTCAATATGGATATAAAGTAAATTCACATTCAGATACATTAGATATTAAATTGACAACTCCTCCAAAGAAGCTAAAGAAAACAAAAAGACACGAATTTAGTAATAATAGCAAAATACTTTTAACAGGTGCTACAGGATTCTTAGGTATTCACCTACTAGAACAACTATTGGATACTACAGAATGTAAGATATATTGTTTAGTTCGTGGGGAAAATAAACAAGAGGCAAATAATCGTTTATTACACATGTTAAAATTTTATTTTAAAAATAAATTTGTAAGCTATCAATCTTTAGTAAATCAACGTATCTTTATTGTACAAGGTGATTTAGCTAAACAAAATATGGGATTAGAAAACGAATTATATAAGGAGCTTCATCAACAAATATCAACTGTTATTCATGCTGCAGCTTTAACAAAACATTTTGGCGAGTATAGTGAATTTGAAAGAGCAAATGTCCAGGCGGTAAAAGAACTTCTTGCATTTGTTGGTGATACTAAGGATTTACATCATATATCTACAACTGGTGTAGCCGGACAATTTGTATTAAATGAAACGGAAACAATATTTAAAGAAAGCGATTTTTATGTAAAACAAAATTACAAAGATAATGTGTATGTGAAAAGTAAATTTTTGGCGGAATATGAAATATTCAAGGCAATATTAACGGGAACAGATGCTACTATTTATAGAGTAGGAAATCTTACAAATAGATATATTGATGGACAACATCAATATAACTTCACCGAAAATGCATTTATGAGCAAATTAAAATTTATATTACAATATGGTATCGTGACAGATGTATTATTATCAAGTGAAGTTGAGTTTACACCTGTAGATTATTGCAGCAAAATTATCACAGGGTTTGTAACTTCAAATGAAATACATGAAAATAGCAAAAATTGCGTAAATCATATATACAATCATCTTACGTTAAATTTAAATGTACTTGTAAAATTACTAAATTCAATGGGATATCCAATTAAAGTAATTTCTGAAACAGAGTATCAACAATTTATTTTAGAACTTTCTAAAGATAAAAAGAAACAGGAAGATATTCAAAACCTCATGACATTTGAAGAACCAAAAGATAATTGTTATAAACCAATAAATCTTGATTCGACTGAAACTCAAAAAACACTAAAATTATTAGGTATTCAATGGCCTATTATTAATATTGAATATATACAACAAATTATTAATTATATGACGAGTGTTACTGGTAGTAATTCTGTTGCAAAGCTTTTTAAACAAAGTTACACTTTAAAAAACTGAACAGACTCATGAGAAATTTTAAAGGAACACAGTTAAAAAAATACGCAAAATTTTTTAGACAAAATCACTGAAATAGGACAAGCTTTTAGGCGGAATTATATGCATAATTATTGTGATTCTATCCTTTATAAGGAAATAATTTTTAGTCAGCAAACACATGTAACCTTTTGAATATTGGGTAAAAGACACCCTAGTAGAGTTTTTCATATCGTATGAGACATTGCTGTCGAAAAATTGCAAACAGATGGGAAAATACAACAAGCTATTATCCAACAAAGAAGGAAATACCCCCATAGAATACGTTAGAGCGTTAGATACATTAGAAGAATTTAATGAATTGAATTTAGACTATGTAGAGACGAGTATGAAGGAATAATAACAATATAACAAGTACTTTTTCAGCTTTCTACGTTATATAAGGTAAGGGGAAAACTGTCATCGAGATTACAATTTTAAGTGGATTATCTTTTTCTTTATGGGGAATAACATCGTTAAACACGTTATATGAACAAGCTACAGTAACAAAAGGAGATGTGTAGCCATTGGAACAGGGAGTAGCGGATATTTAAGTTGATAATTGGGAACAGGAAATGAATAAATGATAGGTGAAGTATTCTTGGGAACCCATGGTTCTTACAACAGATAAAAGATCCCTTCGTTTGTTACGAAAAGAATCTTTTATCTGTTGTGTTTTTTTGTTCTTTTGTTCCCGTATTCCTTTTCATTTTAGGTTTCAAAAATATATAAAATCAATTTTAAGACAAATTACTTACATTAATATGCTAATATCAATAGTAGATATTTTATCTTAAATTAATGAAAAAGAAAGGTGATACTAATGAATTCGACACCAATTGATTCTGAAATCTTTAAGGACCAGTTTGGTACAAAACAAATGAGAACAAATTTTTCAGACGAGAATTTAATACAATTGTGGCTTAATTCAGAAGTTGCCTTAGCAAAAGCTGAAGCTAAATTAGGTATTATACCTCAAAATGCAGCGACTAATATTGCAAATGCAGCTGACCAAAATAAACTTGATTTTAATAAGATTAGAGAAGGAATGAAAAAAACTGGACACCCCTTTGTAGCATTCCTACATGAGTTCGAGAGTTTATGTGATGAAGAATCACGTAAGTACATTCATTGGGGAGCAACAACACAAGATATAATTGACACGGGACTTACCCTGCAAATTAAAGGTGCTCATGAACTTATTTATAATCAAACTCAAGAAATATTAAAGATATGTTTGAGATTAAGCCAGCAATATAAGTCAACAGTAATGCCAGGCAGAACGTTAGGTCAGCATGCCTTACCGATTACTTTTGGATATAAGATATCTATATGGTCAGATGAACTTGGTCGTCACTTAGAAAGGTTACAACAAGGTGCAGACCGATATTTAGTGGGGCAACTGGGAGGTGCAGTTGGTACTTTAGCTTCATTAGGAGCGCAAGGGTTAGCTGTTAGAAAAGAGTATGTAAAAAATTTAAACCTAATTGAACCCTTAGTATCTTGGCACACGTCTAGAGACCGATTTGCAGAATTTAGCATGATTTTAAATATGATTGGAGCAACTACAGCTAAAGTTGCAGAAGAAATAATAAGCCTTCAAGGAACAGAGATTAGAGAAGTAGAAGAGGGGTACCATTCTGGTAAAGTAGGAAGTAGCACTATGCCGCATAAAAGAAATCCTATGACTTGCTCTTATATTGTGGGATTAACTAAAATAGTCAATAGAAAATCAACTTTAGCTATTGACAGTATGATTCAGAAACACGAAAGAGATGTTACATTTTGGCAATCTGAATGGTCTTATATTTCGGAAATTTGCATAACTTTAAGCGGCGCATTAGAACAACTTAAAAATGTCTTAACAAACTTAATAGTAAATGAAGAACAAATGAAAAAGAATCTTTTTCTTACCAAAGGTTTAATAGTATCTGAGAACGTAATGTTAGAATTGGGGAAGATAATTGGTAGAACTACTGCCCATGATTTATTGTACGAATTAACAATGAGAGCTTTTGAAGAAGACAAAGATTTAAAAGATATTTTATTAGAAGACAATGAAATTAAGAAGTATTTTAGCGATGAAGAGATAAATTCCCTTACTAATCCAGAATCATACACAGGGTTGAGTGAAAAGTTTGTTGATGATGTTTATAACAAGTGGTTGAGTTATACATAAAACCAATTTAAGACCATTAGCTGAGGAATAATTCCTCAGCTAATGGTCTGCTTATACACATTATTAATTGTAATATTGCAGCCTAGAACATCTCTTGCAATTGAATCGGATTCAAGGAGTGTTACAGAATTAACCCCTGGTCGCGCTCCCGCAGCAGTTACCCAATGAACGCCTTCTGTTGGAATTCCAAAGGAGTATAAATTAGGATTAACTTTACCGTTTTTATCTATTAATCTATTTGGGGGGGGAGTCACTGCTAAACCTCCACTTTCAAAAATATAATTATTGTTCGTTGCAATCTTAAATTCTGAGGCTAGACCTGCTTTTAACATATTTGAGATTAAAATATTTTTACTTTGATTTATATTAACTGAGGGTAGTCTAGCATCAATTAGGTTCTTTGCATGAAATATCGAATCCTTAACACGGTTAGAGCTAATTTTAAAATCTTTATTTATAGGTGAAGTAGCTACAGTTGCTTCAGGTCCAACTAAAACTAAAATTCCGGCTCTTATTAATGCCCTCAATTCTTTGATTCTTTGAACAGGAGGGCCAATTGAAAGAAATGCGTTTAAAGGTGTATACCAATTGCGTAACTCTTCTTTATAAGATTCAGCATTTATTCCTCCATGATCAACAAGTATTCTTATTTCGTTTCGGATATCCCTTAAAACATCTAATGCGGCTTTTAGTGGACTGTTTTTATTACCCAGGTTTGCTTCGTTAATATCATTATGTAAGTAAGTATCTAACCAATTATGAAAGTCTGTTATTGAATTAAATTTTTTATCACCATAAGGACAACTAATTTTGTGCCAATCAAAAAATAGTTCTGATTTTACTCCAAAGTTGATTAAAAGATCCTTATGGTATTCTATGGCACAATTAACAAACTCGTAAAGGAACTGACAAGATTTTTCTATTCCATAGAGATTGCGAATTAAAGTTGTATAATAGATACTTTCAACTTCCAATTTTACGAAAGGCCATATCTCTTTTTTAAAGCTTAGGTTATTTTTATGTTTTAACTGCTCGATAACTTCATTTTTTAGAAATAGTGGGATATGTCTTTCTGAAGAACCTTTTTGATTTTGTCCCCTAGAGTGATAAGGTAAGCCTCGCCTAGAACCTGCAATTAATAAAGGTTCTTTACCAGAGGGAATGTAATTTAATTTGTCATTAATTTCTTCAAACTTTCCATCTCTCCCACTTGTTAAAAGTGACATGTAATCAAAAAAATTAAGGCCTAATCCCCTTATTATTACGGGAGTTTTAGGTTCTATTGAATCTAAATTAACATCTGCTGGATTGGATGGTGGGAAGTAATTTAGGTTGTTACTATTAGCAAACTCAAAGAAATGTTCTTCAGCTGAAGTTAATTTCTGATCTGAGTGCCCAGTTGTAAAGATAACCTTTTCAGCTTTAATTGGTGTTAAAGACTTATTAAGAAATAAAGTATAATCTTCATTGTTCGGATAGAGATTAATTAATGTGTCTTGAATTAAGTTAATCTTAATATTTGAGGGTAATTCTTCAAGAATAGTATTAAATGAATCTTTAAGATAATAGCCGTATAGAGCTCTTGTAGGGTAAGAGTTAGGTTCTAAGGAATAAATTTCTTCTGTAATAACGGTGGGCATATCCAAAGTGTCAATTTTATCCCTTAATTCATTTGCCCATTCTAATAGACTAGGCCCATTAACGATAGGACCCCGACACTGGACGCTATCATCAGTAAATAAAGTTATTTGCGAAGCCACTGTATTCATTAAAAGTTGAGGTGACTGGTCTGTTCTCCATACAGCTCCACCTGGAGGATGTGGATCAACCAAGGAAATTTCATAAGATTCTGATTTTAATTCAGATAAAATATTAGAGACTATTCTTTCAAATACTGATATACCTCTTGGTCCTAAACCTACTATCGCAATTTTCATATACTCACACCTATCCTTTCTGCAAGATCTAATTTAATCCGTTATGTAAAACAACATAACTAGTAGGTGCAAAAAAAGTCAAGTGTAAAACTAAAAAAATAATTTACTAAAGGGTGTTTAAATTGGAATTTAAAGAGAAAATTAAGTTATTTCGAACGTTACATGATCAAAACAATCCATTAATGCTTCCAAATGCATGGGATGCATCAAGTGCTAAGATTTTTGAGAGAAACGATTTTCAAGCGATTGGGACTACTAGTGCTGGTATCGCAGCAACCTTAGGTTATCCAGATGGCGAGAAGATTCCTTTAGAGTTAATGTTAAATTCCATTAGTAATATCTCGAAAAATACCAAACTTCCTGTTTCAGCTGATATTGAAGGAGGATATGCCGCTAATATTTTTGATTTACGAAAAATATTAAATGAGTTAGAAAAATTTGAAGTGGTAGGTATAAATATAGAGGATGGGAGAGGTACGTATTTAAGAGAAATTAATGAGCAAAAGGTCATTTTAGACTTTATTAAAGCTTATTCGCCTCATCTTTTCATAAATGCAAGAATTGATAGTTTTTGGCTAGATATTGGCGATTTAAAAGATCGTATTAAGGATGTAATCGTTCGTGCAGAAGAATATAAAAAATCCGGAGCAGATTGTATTTTTATTCCTGGAGTTAAGGATATTGAGACAATAAAAGTACTTAGAGAAAATATAGAGTTACCTATAAATTTGCTTCAAAGTGAAAACTTAAATTCCATGCAAAACATAAAGACACTAAAAATTGAGAGAGTGAGTCTTGGATCTTCAGCTTTTAGGAATATTCTAACAAACCTTGATAAGATAAGCAGCACCTTTAAACAGGGGAAATTATTACATTCAAATGGAAACTTAACCTATCAAGACTTAAACTTGCTTATGGATTGATTTTTTACAGGTGAATAAACTACTAAAAATAGTTATTTCTATAATTTTCAAAAAAAAGTTTCTCAACCTGAAACTATCAGACTATTATGTAATTTCTCTTTTTTGTGTGTTATGCTAGATTTATCAAATGTAGGAGGTGATTACATATGATCGTTAAAGTAAAAAAAGCTTCTAAAAAAGTAGTTGCTGCTAATGCACTTACTAATGTACCAGGTTAAGTCATTAAGAAGAACCGGATTTCCGGTTCTTCTTAATTTTTTAATTAATCAATTAATTAAGGAGATGTTATAAAATGAAACCAAAATTTAAAGAAACTATCCCTTATTTTTTCCTAAATAAAGAAATTCAAATTGGTGAAGAAGAAGGTTTAGCAGGTATAATTCCAGACCCTACTGGTAGCATCTCATTTCTAATAAATAAATTAGATGGCCAGAGAAACATTCCAAACATCGTTCAAGAAGTACAAAAAGAATTTCCTGATATTAGTTCAAATGAAATTATTGAGGCTATAAAAGTTTTAGGAAATGAAGGTTATTTAGAAGATAATTCAATTGTACCAGAACTCAATGATTACACCTTAGAAAGATATAAAGCGAATATAAATTATTTTTCACTATTCACCAAATTCGGAGAAGATAAATATAAAATTCAAGAAAAGATTTTAGAAACGCCTATTGCACTTCTTGGTGTAGGAGGACTTGGAACACAAGTACTGTATCATTTGGCAGCATTAGGATTTCATAATATAAAAGCTCTGGACTTTGATAATATTGAATTAAGTAATTTTAATAGACAGTTGCTTTATTCGGAATCAGATATAGGGAATAGTAAGGTTGAAATGGCTAAAAAGCGAATATCCCAATTCAACCCTAATGTGGATCTTCAAATTATAAATAAGAAAATAGAGTCACCTCAAGATGTGATTGAACATATTGAAGGAACTGAGCTTGTGATATGTGTTGCAGATAAGCCAACATTACATATTGCAAACTGGGTAAACGAAGGTGTGGTTAAATGTAATCTGCCAATGGTTTATGGTGGAGTATTAAATACTCGTGGTAGATTCTTTTCTATGATTCCTTCTAAGACAGGTTGTGTACAATGTCACATTAATTATGCAAGACAATTAAACGATAAACAAGACGAGCAATTAGAAGCTATGAATAACATGGAGTTTACTAGAAACAATGCTGCTATAAGTCCAAACGTAGCTATTGTAGCTGGAACAATTGTTAATGAAGCATTAAAAATTTTAACGCAGATTGCACAACCTATTTCTTTAGGGAAAGTTATGGAAGTGGACTTTTTAACCCTAGAAACTAATACTGTTTCTTCGTGGGAAAAAATGTTAGATTGTCCTCTCTGTGGTCAAGTAGTTAAAAGTGAAGTGAAGTTAAAAGTGAAGTGAAGTGATTTGATATGCTACCTAAAGTTTTTTTAAATAAGAATTATGTAATACTTTTTTCTGGGATGACAATAAGTAAATTAGGAATGTGGTTCTTCACTATAGCAATTCCATTAATTGTTTATGATTTAACCCATTCTCCAAGTAAAATGGCCTTCGTACTAGCATTAGAGCTTGGAGCCCAAGTTATTTTTAGTTTAATAGGTGGGGCATTAGCAGACCAAATGTCTAAAAAGAAGATAATGATAATAGGAGACTATGCTTCAGCGCTTTTTGTACTCGTAGTTCCTATACTTTTTTTAAGTGGTTATAACAGCATAATAGTTATATATATTGCCGCTTTTACCTTATCTGCTTTAGCAGCTTTTCATCATCCTAGTTTTGAATCTGCAGTTCCTGAAATCTTATCTAAAGAGGATCTTATTCAAGGTAACTCATTCTTTAGACTAAGCGAAACGATTATCACATTCTTGGGACCTGCCGTAGCGGGGATTGCAATAGCGCTTTTTGGGAATTCGAATGTTTTATTAATAACAAGTGTGGCCTTCTTTTTATCAGGAACAATATTTTTATTTTTAAAATTTAGAGATTTTGCTGAAGAAGAGAAGAAACGCCCTGAATTAGTAAAACCTATTGTTGAAGGACTAAGATATGTCTTTGGAACGAAAATTATCTTAGTTGGTTCTCTAGTTATTTTTGGTATTAATATAGGATTTGGAGCTGTAGAATCTCTTTTTATGTATTACTTGAAAGATTATCTAGGCTTGAGTCCTATAAATATTGGATTAATTTTTTCATTACAGGCAATTGGACCAATTTTGGCTGTTTATTTTGCAAGTAAATTTAAACATATTCCAAGAGGAAATGTTATTATTTATTCAGGGATTGTTATAGGACTTGCCCAGATGCTCCTGTACTTCTCTCAATTCAGCTTAGTAATTTTAGTATTCTGTCAAATTTTTATTAAAGGATCAGTTACTTTATTAGCTATTAATTGGTTTACATTGCGACAAGAGACTGTACCTAGCAAGTTGCTCGGAAGAGTTATCAGTTCTACTAGAATGGTAGCATTTTTAGCTTTACCTTTTAGTGCTATGATAGCTGGCTTTTTGGCTGAGTCAATAAATGTTTTGTCAATCTTCTTAGTTGCAGGTGCTTTCGCGATAGTATCATCAATCGTAGGTGTAAGTCTTGGTTTATTTGATAGAAAAAGATTAGATAAGATTCAAAATGATACAGCATTGTAATTAGTTAAGTGTAAAGGGAGTTATTTTATGAACAAAATTGAACTAATAATTATGAATTCTAATGAAGTACGCCGGAGAAGTTTAAATTTATGGAGTTCTATTCCCAGTGAGGTTTTATTTCATAGGGCTGATTCATCTTCAATGACTATATTAGAACAAGTACGGCATGTTTTAGAAGCTGAATATTTATATCTTGAAATTTTAAAGACTAGAAAAAGTTTGCCCTATAGCGATGATGAACCAAATCCTTTCAATACACGCGATTTTACAACCATTCAAGATGAGGTTGATTTTGCAAAACCTTATCGAAAAAATTTCTTAGATTTTATAATGGGATTAAATGAGGAAGATCTTGAAAATATAAAAATAGATCGCTCAGATGTAGGATATACTAGAAACCTTGGAGATATGTTAATGAGAATGGCGTATCATGAAGCCGTACATACAGGGCAATTATTAAGAGATATGAGGGCTTTAGGTTTAAAAAGACCTCATCTATGGGATTAAATTAAAAATGGTTATCCGTTAGCATTCTAAATAAATGTTTCTATTTCTGACGAGTTATACATGTTAAAATATATAACATGAGTATGTAGGGGGAAGAGTTATGAGCACTGAAGAGTTTTTAACAGATATTCATGAGCACACTCCGAGTTATAGACAGATAAAAATGGAAGCGTTGAGAAGATTTCCTAATGAACGTTTGCAAGTTATTGAATATATATAAGAAAATGCAAGTTTATACGATTATTTAATATGTTTGTTAGATATAACACAGAATGCTCTGGTGAATGAATCTGTACGCAAATCGGAAGGCGAGTTAAAGAAGTATGAGTTTACAGCAAGTGAATTAGAAATGTTGTTTAGTGGATTCTATGTTGCAGTTAGGCAATTGCCTGAGAACATTGGACCTAAAATTTATGAAGCTATTCGATGCAAAAGTGAAGACGTATTATTGAAGTGTTTAGAAGAATCAATAAGAGGGTCTGAAGAAAAGAAAAAAGAAAAAAGCGGATTTTAACATTGAAATTTATCGTACAAAGAATTGACACTTAAATCCCTCACAAACGTTACAGAAAGATATAAGACCTAAGTTGAAAGAAAAGTAAAAGGTCAATGGATATAGTTATATTGTGCAGTTGATTCAGAGGGTAATACAATTGATTTTTATCTAAGTAAATCAAGAGATAAACCAGCAGTCAAGCGCTTTTTCAAGAAAGCCTTGGCTTTTTCGCATGTTTCTAAACCTCGTGTGATAACAGTAGATAAGAACCCTGCCTATCCTGTAGAGATTCAAGTCATTTAAAACAGCAATCTCTATATTGAGTGGTGTCGAATCTATGCATATGATAAAAAACGGGCAACTTGTTTTACCGGACAAGTCTGTCCAAAATCAGAAAGAATTTATTCCTAAATGGTTTGGCTTAGCTTCATAAGATAGAAATGAAGAGAAAATTGCTATTCTATGTTTTCAACTAACATTTTTGCACCAGAACCGAATCTTCAACGAATTTACTATGTAACATGGCTAACACCTGCATCCTATTATTAAACGGTGTTCCAAATGCACTAACAATTAAGCTAATACCAGTTGCTAATGCTCCAACTACTAATTTCTTGAACATAATAAATCCCCCTTAATATTTTTTATAACTTGCACCTTAAATATATCACTTTTCTTATTTTGTAAATGTTTTGAATTTGTAGAAAAGTTTATTTGAATCTTATTAATATTGGTAATTCATTTTATTAAGTGGAAAATAGAGGGATTTTTATAGGTATGTAAAAATACATAATAAATGAACCGAATATTATGATATACTCTCAAAGAGCTGATACAAAACTTCTTTAGATTGGAAAACTAAAGTCTTATCTACCCAATTGTGGGGGCGCCTTATGGCGTCTTTTTTTTATAAGAAACCTCCAAGCATTCATACACTTGAGGGTTTATCAATTGAAAGGTAGGGCTGTTTGGAGTTCCTTAAATTAAGAACAAAGCAGGATTATTCCTAAACCAATTAATAGAGCTGCAGCAAACGCTGGAATTGGCACAGGGATCTCGATACTTTCTACAACTAAGAAGTATTGTCCACTTACTACTTTAAAACAAACTAATTGCATTAATTAAGAGTTTTAGTGCACTACTCCTTGGAAGTTGATCTTGTAGCGCTCTTTCTCGTAATTCACTATGTTTTCTAAAGAAAATAGTGAAAGGCAAGGCGATGAATACATTTACAAAATGACAAAACTGTAAGAATACACGAATGTTTGTAAGAAAGTTCGATGTTTTCCTTTTTCTTTTTTTATTATAGTGAAAAAGAAGGACGAAATATTCTCTTATGTAGGAAAGGAAGATAATAATGATTGATCTATTAAATAAATGGATGTTAGAAAGTACAGGCAATTTCAATATCGTTGTAGGAATTACAGCACTTCTATTTTTGGGTTCAGTAATTGCACTTATTATTATTTACAAAAAAATTGGTAAACCAGATGAAAGCACAAATGCTATTTATTTAAAAATTACTTCTCGTATGTTTACTACTTAAATTCTAATGAATGCTATATTTATTTCTTTAGTTGGTAAAGATATTGAGAATTTCCGTCAAATCTTTATATTATTTGAAGCTTTTGTATTTTTTATTGGAGCTATTTATTCGTTTAAATTATATAGACAGGAATATAAATAATTTACTTGCAAGAAACAATAAAAAAACTGCACCCCAATTGTTAGACACAGTCTAACAATTGGAGGTGTAGTTTTTTTATGACTAAATTTACTTCAGAAGACAAAATGAATGCAGTAATACATTATCAAGATGGAAGTGAGAGTATAAAAGATATTGCGAAATCATTGGGAGCGAATCACGAAGTGGTTCGCATGTGGATAAAACAATTTGAATATCATGGAATCCTGGCCTTTGAAAAAGGCTATACAACGTATTCTGCACAGTATAAACTAGACGTACTAAATTATATGTTCGAAAATGGGACGTCTCCAAACGAAACGGCAGTCATTTTTAATATTTCTTCACCTGGACTTATTAGAAAATGGCGTATTCAGCTACATCAAAAAGGAGTAGACGCCCTTAAATCGAAGAAAAAGGGGCGTCAATCTATGACTAAGGACAATCAAAAATCAATTAAGAAACAAACACAAACAGAAGAGTCAGTAGAAACATTACAAGCTGAATTGGAGCGTTTGCGTATGGAGAATGCTTATTTAAAAAAGTTGAATGCCTTAGTTCAAAACAAGGAAAAATCACCAAACAAGATAAGGCGCAAGTAATCTATGAACTAAGGAAAGCATTTCCGGTGCAGGCACTTTTAAAATTAGCAGAACTCCCACGAAGTACATATTATTACTGGATACAGAATTCTAATCGACCAGATAAAGATAAAGAGCTAAAGATCCTTAATTCAAAACATTTACGATGAACACCAAGGTCGTTATGGATATCGCCGTATTCGCGATGAGTTAATGAACGAAGGACACAAAATCAACCATAAAAAAGTTCAACGAATTATGAAAGAGTTAGGTTTAAAGAGTCTAGTTCGTATGAAAAAATATCGCTCGTATAAAGGACAAGTAGGTAAGATTGCGCCAAATATTTTAGAACGTAATTTTAAAGCTGAAAAGCCGAACGAAAAATGGGTTACAGACATAACAGAATTTAAATTATGTGGCGAGAAGCTCTACTTATCACCGATGTTAGATCTATTTAATGGAGAGATAATCGCTTATACAATTGATTCAAGACCAACCTATTCACTTGTATCGAAGATGTTGGAGAAGTCTTTTCAACAATTGACAGAAGAAGACGAACTCCTTATTCACTCTGATCAAGGCTGGCATTATCAAATGAAGAAGTATCGTCACGCCCTAAAGGAACGCAAGATTACGCAAAGTATGTCTCGTAAAGGGAACTGTTACGATAATGCGGTTATTGAAAGTTTCTTTGGTATTATGAAAACTGAATTTCTTTATCTAAAAGATTTTGAAAGCATAGAACACTTTAAACAAGAATTTGAAAAATATATCGATTATTATAATCACAAAAGAATTAAGGCAAAACTAAAAGGCATGAGTCCGGTACAATATCGAACTCATGCCCTAAAGGCTGCCTAATGAAACGACCTGTCTAACTTTATGGGGTCAGTTCAGGGATGGGATTGAGTTTTGAGGGACTGCCTTTTGGTGGTCTTTTTTGCATAAAATCTTGTAAAGCAAGAAAAAGTAGAATATTAATATTCTAATATTCAATAGAAAGATAAAGTGTTTAAAAGTTCAAAATAATACATTATAATCTATTTAGTAAAATTAACCAAAATATATTTTGCTTATTATGTATTAAAGGGGAAATGAAAATGGCTGGACAAATTCGTATGTCACCAGAGGAGCTTAAATCAAAAGCGGCTCAATATGGACAAGGTGCAAATCAAATTGAGGACATTTTAAGTCAACTACAAAACTTGCAAAATGAATTAAGAGGAGAATGGGAAGGTCGTGCTTTCGAAGGTTTTGATCAACAGTTCAATGAATTAAAGCCAAAAGTACAAAACTTTGCACAGCTATTACAAGAAATTAATATGCAGCTGAATAAAACTGCAGAAGCTGTTGCTTCTCATGATGAAGAATTATCACGTAATTTCGGTTTGAAATAAAAATTGTCATAATCTATATAACAAGCATTTCAAATGAGCCATACAGCTTATATTGTATGGCTCATTTGATTGCATGCCTAGAGCGAGTGATATTGATAGGGATATATATTTTATGAGATTTCTTTGATGCGTTTGGAAAACTTATAGAAAGGGTTTGAAAGAATGGGACAATTTCAAAGTAATTTACAAACAGCAACGCAAATTGCTACGAAAATGGAATCAGCCTCTGATAGGATTCAAAGTGTAACAACTCGTTCTATAACAAAGGCGACGCGTACAACATTATCTGTTAACTTCAAAGCACAAGAAGCGAATCAACAAATGTTAGACTTGACGAAACAATTTTCCGCTGCCTTTCAACAAGCGGTTGATAATATTCATTCGGTATCTAATGAATTTGAGAGAATGGATAACGAACTTCACAATACTTTTCGCTAATGTGACAACCTACGTAAAGTAAAATAGTAGGAGGAAAAAGATGAGTCAAGATATTGAAAAACAAATTAATCAAGTAAATCAAAAGTTACGAAGTGTATTTGAAGAACAAGACCGAAATCAATCTGCGATTCAAGCTCAAGAACAAGCGGAAGCAGATTTTTATGAATGTAGAAGTCGAAATCGTCGTTTGTTTGATCGAATTTTAGGAACTTGGCATGGTGATAGAGAAATGTCCCAGTTTTTTATGAATACGTATCAAGATGCACAACATATTGAACGAAAAGTCACATTTGAATTGGAAAACAAAAAAGAAACGTTGCTTAAAGAAAGACGAGACCTTAATGATTTAGAAAACGCCCTTTCCTATCAACAACAACAATTAACAAGGGAGGTCAATGCATGAGTTTAAATATGTATTTGGGAGAGGTACGAAGCCAAACTCAAAGCATGAATGCTGTATGTACCGCTACTATTCAAGGTATGGAACAAGCCATTCAGTCGATTGACGCTTTTGCAGTTGATACTGTTTTACAAGGGCAAACATATAGTAGTGCAAAAGCATTTTTTGTACAAACCTTTCGACCTTTGGCACAAGGAATCATTTATTTGTGTGAAGAATTAATCCGTCAAAATGATGCTTTTCCAAGTGACTTTCAATCACAGGTAGCTCAGGCAGATGTAATTGAACACGAGATATTAGAACAAATTCGGGAAATTGACCGAATGAAAACAAGTATGGAAGCTGTCAATCAAGCTATGCCAATGCCGGGTATGGATGCCATGGTAAATCTTTTTATTGTTATGAGGAAAAAACTGCAAGAAAAGCTGGATCATTTGTATCAATTCAATCAGACCTCTAGTAATAATTATAGTACAGCAATTCAATTAGCAGCGAGTATTGCTGCAGGTCTTGCGGAAGTCCAAAGTGGGAAAGGGTTTAGTCCTGCAAGTGGTACATTTAGTATGCAAGGGTTGAATATGGAATGGACAACTTCAATTCAAGCGATTACAGAAGAGAGGGCACGACAAGCTGCCAATTCAATTGAAGAAGGTGAAATGTGTGGTAAGCTACCAGAAAAATCTACTGGTGAAAAAATATGGGACGGTATTGTAGATGGTACGGGACAAGCAGTTAGCGATACAATAGACGGAATAAAAGCTTTAGGAGATTGGGAAACGTGGGAAAACATGGGGAACGCTGCTTTGCACCCTATTGATACCCTTAGTACGATGTATAATGCATTGTCAGATTCATTTATTAATGATGTAATAAATGGAGATGCTGAAAGTCGTGCTAAATGGGGAAGTTATGCTTTAACACAAGTTGGATTAGGACTTATTGGTGATAAAGGATTAAGTAAAGTATCGAAGGTAGCAACTACTGCAAATCTAACAAAATTCTCAGAAGGTATTTCGTCTGTTTCGAATCATTTACCATTGAAAGAACGATTTGCATTCGCAGGTACTAGTGGCTTTGGTAGCAATCAGATAAAAACATTTGAAGTTTTACAAGAAGCCCGTGATACATTTATGTTTTCTGAAACTGGTGGAAGAAGTAGAGTTAAAGGTGTACAAGAAGTAATAAAAGATTATGCGGATAAAGTTCTTGATAGAGTTGAAGTGAAAAATGAGTATCCTGATTCGTATACAGCATCTAAAATATTACGTGAAGAACTTAAGGATGCAGGGATTGAACCACCCCCATATTCTAATGCAGCACATCATCTAACACCTTGGAATGATAGTAGGGCAGAAAAGGCACAAAAATTATTAAAGGAATTTGGGATAGACCATGATTCGGCGGCTAATGGAGTATTTTTACCTTATAAAGTTAATAAATACGTGACTACTGAAGTCTTACACATAGGAAAGCATAGTTCAGAGTATATACTTGAAGTAGAGAGAGTATTAAGTCTTGTTAAGAAACGGGGCGGTACTCAAGAAGATGCTGTTGACGCCTTACATGATATAAGAGAACGTTTATTGAATGGTGAATTAAAATTAAATAAACCGAAGAAAGAGTAATCTTATAATAGAAAAATAACAAAGGAGAGTAAAAATGAAAATTTGGGAATTAAAGAGTTCATTTGATGACTATGAATCCTTTCAACTATTGAACTTAGAAGAAGATTCTAAAAAGTATTTTGAAGGGAAAATTGACTCGGCAGTAAAAGCATCTGATTCATGGGGAGAAATACGTATTAAATGTGTAGAAGAAGGAAATCAAAGTGATTTGCCTCATTTTTGGGGAGAAGTTGGTACGCCAATGGTTAGTGGGAAAGCTAAAAAATTTTTAGAGTCTATACTTGGTGATAATGTAGAATTTCTTCCCCTAATTCATGATGTGACGGGAGAAGTGTATTATATAATTAACGTTTTAAATGCACTAGATGCTATTAACTATGAGAAAGCTATACTAAAGAAACTACGTTCTGGCTTAGTAATAGATTTCAAAAAATACGCATTCTTACCTAATATGGTTAAGAACCAAACAATATTTAAAGTTTACTTAAATGAAATATTACATATTCCTTCCGTTTTTGTATCAGATGAATTTAGAAATACAGTGTTAGAAAGTGATTTAAAAGGTTTTGAATTTATCGAGGTATGGGATTCAGAAGCAAACATGTAAAAGAAAGTCCTAAAATAATTGATAGGAGTTAGTGACATGGATGTAAAGGATTTAAAAATTCTAAGAATGTTAAACAATTATGAGGGAAATGAAAAAGAAATTTTTGAACTGATTCAAGCTGAAGCAATGGTGAAATTTATATGTGGAAAAATATGGTTTTAGAAATTGAAAAAATAGAGAAAAGTTTTAATGATAAACTGAATACACCAGCAACAGATAGTGAAGTTCAGAAATTAAGAGAACGCATGAAAGAGAGTTATAATGTTGACCTACCGAGTGAATATGAGGAGTTTCTTAAAACTGTAAATGGATTAGATTTTAACGGGCTAGTACTTTATGGAGTTGACTCTTATTTGTTAGATACAGAAAGGGACGAATCAATTTGCGGGCTTATAGAAACCAATGAGATTTGGTATGAAAATGAATTTCAAAAAGAGTATCTTTTCTTTGGCGATTCAAATATTGCGTGGTTTTGTAAGAGCTTATCAGACGGTACTTATTTAGAACTTGATAAACCATCTGGTACGGTAATGAACACATATAATGATTTTAATACAATGCTTGAGGAAGCGTTAAAAATAACCCTTCTTTAATAGGGGGTATTAAAAATTATGTTTAATTTTTTAAAAGAATATGTTGTAGCAGACAGAAGTGTCCGTTCTAAACAAAAACCTATTTTCTATCCTATATATCAAGATGAGATAGATGAGGCAGAAAGCTTATTACAAATGGAACTTCCAAAAGAACTGAAACGCTTTTATCAAGAAATAGGTTGTGGTTTTTTAAGTCTGATACAAGAACGTTTTTCAACAGATTTATGGACCCGATTTCAGTTGCAGATTTCCGTTTAAGGCAAGATATTTATGAATATAATCCAAACCTAGATGATGATTCATTAGTGTTTTTTGAAGTAACAGAACTTAACTTTTTAACAATTAAATTTAAAGAGGAAAATGAATTAGGTCAATGTCCTACTTACTCTGAAGATGAGAAAATAGCGGATTCTTTAGAAGAATTTTTAATTAAAATGGATGAAAATCCTGACTATTATATTTAATCTTTTTAAGACTTGCATTAAGGTGTAGCATTTGAAAAATATCTAATCATGAGTAAAAAAGCTTATGTATAACCTGCATAAGCTTTTTTAATGTCCATAATAGGTAAAAAGTATCAAAAACATTCACCATTAAATCACTTGAAAGTTTAAAGCGACTCCTAAATTAGAAAATCATATTAAAAATATAGATCCCTCTGTTCCAAGAAGGAGAGGGAGAGGGAGAGGTATTGATGGAGCACACAACAGTGAAGAGTTCTTTAAAAACAATATTAAAAATAGTCAGTGAATCACCTTCAAAAATTCTAGGTGTAAAAACAGTAGAATACAATATGCCTAAGTTAAATATGGATGGCACCCCTACAGGAGAGTATGGAAATAAAGTATTCACAAACAACATTTATGATCCTAAAATTATAAGTGATAAGGAATTTATTAACCGTGGAATTGAAGCAGCTAATGACGCTAAATTAAAAACCAGTGATGGAGTTCTTTCGAGAGAAGGGGCGGGTGTTGACGGTAAAGAAATAACTTGGAGAGGATACCATAAAGGTGGAGAAATCTCTTCTTTTTTTCCAGAATAAATTAAAGATATACGAGGAGAGATATGTATGCAAAGAGAATTTAGATTAAAAGATGAGGATTTACTAGATTTAACCCATTTTCCTATACAAGCAGTGTTTAATATGGTAGATGATGAAAGATTTTTAAAGGTAATCAATTCAGTTTGTGAAGGAGTAGGATTTGGAGAGGAATATGGCGCATGTACTTTTCCAGGAGATTTGGATGAGTATGATATTGCCAATGGAGATTCATTTGAAGGGGTAGAATTTGTATTATACAGTGGTGATGAGGTAATAATTGATTATCAAACATTTTATCATTATTTTAAAAAAATGTGTGAGGATTATTCAAAAAAGTATCCAAACACAATTAAGAGATTAGAAGATAGTCTTAACAAATTTATTGAATTATACAATATTAATAGGTAGAGACTATTTATAACTTATCCAAAATCATTATAAAAGGTAGAATGTTTCATGATTAGAATTGATTATATGCTAATATTCAATAGAAAGATTTGATGTTTGAAAATTCGCGACAAAATCTCATAATATGTTTAGTAAAATTAACCGATTCATATTTTACTCATTATGTATTAAAGGGGAAATGAAAAAAACTTGGTCAACAGTAGCAGGGTGGTTTAATTAACATGAAAAAAAGTATAAATTTTAATAAAAAAGTTTTTGAATACTATATGACTCTTTATGCTGTAAATGAAATAAGAGTCCACGTAATTGTTCTTGTCCTTTTGGGGGCAGACGTGTTTGTTCTTTTGCCTGCATTCGCGAATCCTTTTCAATTACTCTATGTATATATAGTAACTCCTCCAGTTGTTTTTTTAAATTTGTGGGCGATATGGATTGCTATCAATCCTCGGAAACGACAATTACAATACACTCTATTTCGAGGAGTATATGGCACCATATGTTCAGTCGGATTATTGGTTATAACTCAAAAATATGCTTATGAAGTGTTACAATTACAAACTCCCATCTATTTTATTCTTTCATTTGGTTTGTATAGTTTCGCTTTGTATCATTTTTATAAAAATCATATTGAAAAACTTCAGGAACCAAGAAAAAAATCAAAATCATCGAAAGAAACTGGTGGTGTAAAAGTAGCAGCTATTGCAGCGGGATTGGGGCAGTTAATTGCTAATATAATTCTTAGCATTGCAACACAACAGATGGGGGCAATTGTATTTATGTCTGCATGCACAGTGTTTTCGTTTGCTTTGTTTTATATGATTATAGAACTCCATAAGTATTATTATTTACGTAAGCATATAGAAGATGGAGGGAAAATACGTATAGGCTTTTAAAGAGGATTTGTTGCATTTCAAGTGTATAATTGCATTCTTCTTATGGAAGCCATTCACGAGGCTTATAGCAATAAAAGATGTATAAGTGGAAGATTATATTCTGGTAAAACATCTGAAGGAATGGAAATTAGGTTTGTTCTTATTGATGATAAGATTATAGCTGTTTATCCCGTGTATTAAAGAATGTGAGGTACTCAAAAATGAAAGTAACTAATCAGCCCATAGTTAAAAATGTAAGAAAATATAGAGGTAATTGCTAAGAAGCACTCCCCCTAAGTTTCAGATGAAATTAAATAATTGATTATTTACATTTAAATAATCGACTATTTATGCTTTAATATTTATATGTACAAAATTGGGATAATTAGGGATTTGCATTTAATATGTTTTAAGAAAGGGGAATGTTTTTTATATGGAAACTCCAGAAAATCAATTTAAACGTGCACTTAATCCTTGGTTCTCCATTTGGATAAAACCACGTGATACAATGAAAGAAATTTTTATATCCAAACCTAAGAATGTGTTTTTACTCATTTTACTAGGCTCATTCGTACAGACTTTAGATCGAGCATCTTCTAAAAATGTGGGGGATTCAATAAGTAGTCCAGTTTCAATAATCTCAATGGTTATATTCGGTACCTTCGTTGCTTTCTTAATTTATTATTTTTTGCTACCAGCGTTATTTAATTGGGTGGCAAAAAAACTTGGTGGACAAGGTACATTTGAAAAAACACGTTACTCAGTTGCCTATTCTTATATCCCTTACGTTTATTCTCTTATATTAGTTTGGGTGCCTTCATTTTTCTTGTTTGGGATAGAAAACTTTACGAGTGAGACACCGGAAATGGATAGTAGCATAACTTTAACGATTTTGTTTCTTATTTTTGCCATAATTGATATAGTTATTGGAATTTGGACAATCATTATTTCCTTAAAATGTTTAGGGGAAGCACACCAATTTTCAGCATGGAAAGCATTATTAACAATAATAATATCCTTTATGATTATCATTCTTCCTTTAGTAATAATAGTATTTCTTATAGTAGGGGTTACAATCTTTTAATAATTTATTTGCTTTTTATTTATCCAAACGTTTTCTACTTGCTGTTAGTAATTGTTACAGGGTGAACAGCCACATGATTCGGATGTTCCACTTGGCGAAGCGTATGACCTTTATGATCAAATTGATCGCTCGTTACGGCCTATTTTTCTTATTATCAGTGTTAACAGGAATTTGTGAAGGAAAACTTGAAAATCAAAATATTAAACCATTAAAATCTTAGGGTAGCTGAGTAGATTGTCCTTGTTTGTCCCTTATTTTCCAATTGGAGGCTAATTATTACCAATTGGTTCTGTAGCTCTTATAGAAGAAATTAATCAACCTCTTATGATTTATGGAAGAAAGCAACAACAAGCTGATAATAAATTATGCGATTATGTTTCTTGTCCATATCCTCATGGTAATTTATCAAAAGAATATAATGTGTTTTTTAATCATAATCAAATAATTCATTTATTATTTAAGGGTTTCGAAACAGAGGATGAATTAGAATTAAGAAGTAAATTATCTGAGTTTTAGTGGAAATGGAGAAAATATAATATGGTTTTAGGAATTTCATATTCTGATATTTTTCGTATCATAATTATTGTTTTGGTTTTTTTCATTTTTTGGAGATTGAATACTTGGTATAATAAAAAATATAATGTTCCTAAGGTTTTTCAATGGTTTCCTAGAAGATGGGGAAAAAGAAAAGTTTCAGAGCATTTGTCTCAACTAGATAAAAAGTTAGAAGCTGAAGGTAAAGGTATCTGGGTTACAATCTATGCTATAGATTTGTACATTGTAACTATTCCTTGTACAGTAAAAAAATATAAATCTTAATACATATATGTTTATAAAAAAAGACCTTTTATTTTAAAATAAAAGGTCTTTTTTATGATGATTGAAATAGTAATTTTAAGTGAATTAAATTTGAAATGTATCAAGAATATTATCTTTTTCTTCTTTATTAATTCCAATATATTTCAGGGGGATGTGTGGTGTGCTATGGTTAAGAATTTCTTGTAACATAGCAACATCTTTTGTTTGTTTATAGAACCAATAGCCGAAGGTTTTTCGCATGGTGTGAGTACCAATGGATTCTACATTGGCAAAATCTCCGGCTTTTTGCAATTATCGATAATACGTGTTTTTTCGTCATACAAAAACCCCTACATATAAGTAGAGGTTTTTAAATTATATCTTAATGAATTATGCTTTTTTAGATAAAGCAAATCGAGTTCAGGTAAACGAAGAACATAGAATACATAATTTTAACTAGATTTATTATTAACTAAACTATCCCCACCACCAAGCTCCGCCTCAATCTGCGAAGTCTTCGATGACTCATCCATACGCCAATACGTAATAAAGCTGATTGCAATACATCCAGCTACGTAGAAGTAGAATAGTGATTCCATTCCGATACTCTTTAGCCATAATGCGATGAACTCAGCTGTTCCACCGAATATCGCAACTGTTAGTGCATATGGTAAACCTACGCCAAGTGCGCGAATTTCAGTTGGGAAGAGTTCGGCTTTTACAATTGCGTTAATTGATGTGTAACCAGTAACGATAATGAGGCCGACCATCATGAGTAAAAATGCTACGATTGGTTCTGTCGTTTTTTCCATGAAGAAGAAGATCGGTGCTGTTAGTAACGTTCCGAGAATACCGAAAGCCATTAATAGTGGACGGCGTCCGATTTTATCGGATAGTAGTCCTGCAATCGGTTGAAGTACGACGAATATAAGTAGTGCGACAAAGTTAATCCAGCTTACAACTTCTTTCGGAAGGCCGACTGTGTTTACCATGAACTTTTGTAAATATGTTGTGTACGTATAAAATGCGACAGTGCCGCCTAATGTTAGGCCGACTACTGTTAATACAGCTTTCGGATGTTTCATAAGAGCGCTAATGGTTCCTGCGCTTTCGCGTTTTTGTGATTTTATGTTTGAGAATTGCTCCGACTCATCCATCGTGCGGCGAAGCCATAATACAGCTACTGCGCCCATTGCTCCAATAATGAACGGAATACGCCATCCCCAAGCTTTCATATCTGGTTCGCTTAGTAATTGTTGAAGAACAATTTGAACGCCTAACGCAACCATTTGTCCAGCAACGAGCGTTACATATTGAAAACTTGAATAAAAACCACGGCGGCCACTACTAGCCATTTCAGATAAATATGTTGCGGAAGTCCCATACTCTCCGCCAAGTGATAATCCTTGTAATAAACGGGCAAGAACTAAGATGATCGGCGCCATAATCCCAATGCTTTCGTAACTAGGTGTACAGGCGATAATTAAAGAACCACCGGCCATAACCGTAATGGAAAGAGTTAATGCTGCCCGGCGTCCGTGCCGATCTGCATATCGTCCCATTAGCAAACTGCCGATAGGGCGCATTAAAAATCCAACTGCGAAAATAGCTGCTGTGTTCAGTAATTGACTCGTTGGATCACCTTTAGGAAAGAACTCTGCTGAAAAATAAACAGCAAAAGCAGAGTAAACGTACCAGTCGTACCATTCAATTAAATTGCCGACAGAACCTTTAAAGATATTGCCGGCGACTCGGTTAGATTTTGCTTGAGCCATACTAATTCCTCCTCTTGCTTAGTAATAAAAGGTATATATGAAAGCGTGTTCATTGTATTTGAATTGTACTGTTCTTTATTTTAAATCTCAATATTATGACAATTTTATTCTTTTTGTACTTTATGTACATGGATATTTTTAATAGTTGCTTCATTTTCAGTTTTGTCATAATAATAGAAAAAGGAGATTGATAGTTTTGAATATTTTATCAAAGGATATGAAATATGAAGAAATCACGCAAAGTATCATTGCAAACGAAAATAGTAAGCTTAATTATTACGTTAATTTTATTTGTCGTTCTCCTATTAGCAGGAATATTTGTTTACATTCAGTCCGTTGATACGAAACGTCAAGTGGAACAGCTAGCACTGCAAACGGCTAAATCTCTTTCTTTTATGCCAGCTATAAAAGATGCTTTTCAATATAACGAACATAAAAGTAGCATTCAATCCATTGCGGAACAAGTTCGTGAGCAAGCTGGTGCGGATTATGTAATTGTGGAAGATCGCTATGGGGTTATGTATTCCCATTCTAATTCTGAGTTGATTGGAACAAAGAGTAACAACCCGTATAACTATGAGGCACTCACTTTTGGAGGGTACTATACGCTTGAAGGAAATGGTGAAAGTGGTCTAGCCTTAATGGCAAAGGCACCTATTATTGTTCATAACGAAGACTACGATCAAGTAGTAGGCGTTGTAACAGTAGAGTTTTCAATAAAAGGTATCGAATATAACATATTAAGCAGAACGAAAGAAATTATCCTCTTTTCCTTAGGTGTATTACTAGCTGGAATCATTGGTGGCATTCTTTTAGCACGTAGTATTCGTAAAGATACACTCGGTTTAGAGCCGAATGAAATCGCAGCGCTATACCGGGAACGAAGTGCAATACTACTATCTATAAAAGAAGGAATTATCGCCATTGATCAAAATGGCCTTATCACGATGATGAACACCTCGGCAGAAGGAATGCTGCATGTACATGATGATTATATGCAGCAACACATTTCAAAAGTTTTACCAGAATTTAATATGGAAAGAGTGCTAGAAAACGATCAAGAAATCGCGTTTCAAGATAAAGTGTTTATTTTAAACATGACACCGATACTTGAAAATAACAGTACGGTAGGAGTTGTATGTAGTTTTAGAGATAAAACAGAACTGCAAAACTTAGTGAATACAATATCTGAGGTAAGAAAGTATTCGGAGGACTTACGCGCTCAAACACATGAATTCACAAATAAGCTGTTCGTTTTATCAGGATTACTTCAGCTAGGACATTACAAAGAAGCGATTGAATTTATCCAGCAAGAATCTAACATTCATCAAAGCCAAAACCACATTTTATTCCATCAAATTCACGATGCGAAAGTACAAGCTATTTTATTAGGAAAAATCGGAACAGCGTCTGAGAAGAAAATTGATTTTCATATTGAAGGAGATAGTGCGCTTCATCCGTTACCAGACCATATAAAAGTTTCGCACCTTATTACAATCCTTGGAAACATAATCGACAATGCATTTGATGCGGTGAGTGAACGAGAGGAGAAGAATGTTTCTTTCTTTGTTACGGATATTGGGCATGACATTGTGTTTGAAGTGATAGATAGCGGGATAGGGATACCAGAAGAAAAAATAACGACCATTTTTCAAAAAGGTTTTTCAACGAAAGGAAATGATCGTGGTTACGGACTAGCAAACGTGAAAGAAAAGGTAGATCTACTAGGGGGAACAATTGAAATTCAAAACGAGAAAAATGGGGGAGCTATTTTTACAATTTACCTTCCGAAAACATTGAGAGAAAGTACATGACAAACAGGGGGATGGGCATATGTTGAAGGTTGCAATTGCAGAAGATGATTTTCGCGTCGCGCAAATTCAGGAAGAGTTTTTATTAAAAATAAAGGACGTAAAAGTGATTGGAAAAGCATTGAACGCGAAAGAAACGATGGAACTATTACAAAAGGAAGAAATCGATTTGCTTCTATTAGATAATTATTTACCAGACGGAATCGGCACAGACTTATTACCGAAAATTCATGCTGACTTTCCAAACGTTGACGTCATTATGGTTACAGCGGCAAATGAAAACCATATGCTAGAAAAAGCAATTCGAAACGGCGTAAGTAACTACCTTATAAAACCGGTCACGTTAGAAAAATTTGTTCGCACAATTGAAGACTATAAAAGAAAGAAGCAATTATTACATAGTAACAATGAAGTAAATCAAGCACTCATCGATAACTTTTTCGGCACTTCGCAAATACAAGACATAAAAAACTTACCGACAGGTGTGGATCCGTTAACACTGCAAAAAGTGAAAGGCATTATAAAAGGGTTCGAAGAGGGAATTACAATAGAAGAAATGGGAGAACAAATGGGTGCATCCAGAACAACCGCAAGAAGATATTTAGAATACTTAGTAGCGACAAACGAATGCACAGTAGAGTACACATACGGCATTATCGGACGACCAGAACGAAAATATCGCATAGGACGAGGACTATGAAAAAACGATTATTACTATGTATATGGATCATGACAGGAGTAATAGCTGGTTGTTCCTCGGAGAAATCCGAAACAAATAAAGTAAACATCGACAAAGTAGAAATCGTTGCGCCGAACGTTCAAGGAGCAGGATGGGACTTAACAGCACGAGCGATGCAAAAAACACTGACGGAAGAAAAAATCTTCACAAAACCAATCACTGTCACAAACAAAGTTGGTGGCAGCGGTGATGTCGGATGGAAATATACGAAACAAAAAGGCGGTCACGTACTCGCGATCAACTCAAGCTTACTCATAACGAACAACCTACTAGGCCACAGTAAACTAACATATAAAGACTTCACACCGCTCGCAACACTCGCATCGGACTGGGAAGTCGTTGTCGTCTCAAAAGAATCAAACATAGAAAACGCAAAACAACTCATGGAACAACTAAAACAAGATAAGAAAAACTTCAAAATCGGCGTTGCCCCCGGCCTAGGGAACGACGATCACCTATCCTTCGTACAAGTAAGCAAAGCGTTCGGCATAAACCCTGCCGAACTACAATTCTTCGTCTACGAAAACAAAGAAAAAATCATAAATGCCCTAACGAACAAACAAATCAGCGCCGCAACCATGACCCTATCCGAAGCCGAAAAACAATACAAATCCGGCAAAATAAAAATACTAGCCGTATCCGCACCAAAACGGCTAGACCGACTACCAGAAATCCCAACATGGAAAGAACAAGGAATCAACGTTATCTTCCAGCACTGGAAAGGTATTATGGGTCCGAAAGATATGACAGAGGAAGAGGTTGCTTATTGGGATGGTGTGATTAAACGGATGGTGGAGAGTGATAGTTGGAAGGGGATTTTGAGGGAGCGGGGTTGGAATTCTTATTATAAGGATAGTGGGGAGAGTAGGGGGTTTTTGGAGGAGAGTAGTGGGTGGTATGGGGGGATGGTTAGATTTAGTAATTAACACCCTTCTATTGGTTTGTTTGTAAAAATTAGTATATTCAATGTTAATAATGCTGAATTTTAAGGTATACTTTGGGAGTAGCAAATTAATTAAATGCTAGAGAAGTATTGTAACTAAGATATTTAGGGAGATAGAAAAATGAAAGTAGAAACATATTCTTATAGGTATGCAGAAGAGATTTTGCAACATCCCCGTTTTGAAGCTGCATATAACGAATTGATAATGGTTTGTCGTGATTGCCCTGTTCCAATATACAAGGGGAAATCGGGCAGTCAGTCACAGCTGGAAGTTATACAGCAGATAATGAATACTTATTTTCTTTTGAGATTCGAAGAGCTTGGCTGGGAAAAAGAGCCTCGAGCTACACCGAATACATCTGATGATGCATTACGCTCTGATTTTCGAAAATACTATATTGATCCTGATACAGGAGAAGTTATTCTTAAACTTCAAATTGAAGTTGAGTTTGGTAACGTTGCTTCCAGTTATCGTAACTACTTCAAGTTTCAACTCAGCTTTTCTTATGATTTAACAGATATATGTATTTTAATTGTTCCTTCTTATGAACTTTGTAAGAGAATTGATAGTGGTGTTTCAAATTATGAAAAAACAATAAGGGAAATACCAGCTGCAAAACTATCTGTTACTGTTCCAACACTAGTTATTGGACTTTTTGATGATGGCTCTACAGCCTGGAATGTAAAAGATATTACAGAAGATTTAAAAGTTTTGAAAGGAGCACTAAAAGATACATATCCTCAGCATTGTGAGATAGTGAAAGGATACATAAATGATTTAAAAGTATAAAAGGTTAGGGAAAGTACTTATTTTTATTGGGATTGTTTTTTAAATATTCATCAATTATTAATTATATTATTAGGGATTTCAACTTCAATTAATGTTGGAATAACTAGATAATCGGTCATTAGAGATACTATTTGTAAAATCGTAACAAATTGATAAAAGCAGATATCTTTAGGGATAAAATTGATATCTGCTTTTTATCATGAATGGTAATTTCTTTATAAATTAAATCTTTATGATTTTTTATCAGTAATAATATTAGCTATGTATGAATTATTTAACCAATAACACTGCTTTGTAATTTGCTGGCCATCAGGTAAAGTTACTTTATCGGCACCGTTGCGGGCTTTTGGTCTAATATGCGCGACACCGTTGAAGTTTATTTTTGGTAGGTTATTTGTTTCGACGACTTTATCACCACGTTTTTTATATTCAATTTGAATACCTTCATTTATAACTTTATTAACTTCTTCCCATAGTTCACGTATTTCTTTTTCTATTGTAGGGACAGGCATGTTCCAAAGCTTAATGCCTTTAAAGTAGAGTTTACGGTTTGGGTTTTCTTTTTTTGTTTGGTTAAATTCAAAAATTACGAATAAAAATTTGGTTTGATAGAAGCGTTCTCGAATTTCGCTTTCTTCCCATGATTCGTTTGTCCATTGATGAAAATCAATCGTTTCAAATGACATGCTTTGTTCTGGCTTTCCGTTTGGTTCTAAACGAATTGTTTTGAACTCTATATTGGCTTTTGCAAATTCTTCAATTTTATCGAGTCGAGTTCCTTTAATACCAAGTAAAGAGCTTACTAGTAATGGAACAAAGTTCTTGGTTGTAGGTTTGTACTCGATAGATAATTCTTGAGCGATTTCTTGATCAGTTAAGCCTATGTAATTTTCAAATTTTGAATAAAGGATTTCTTCTAAAGATTTTCCTTTTAGTTCATTTGTTGTTGTAAAACTTACTAGTTCTTCGTTTAGGTGATACCTGCGAACTAGTGCTGTCATATAAGAAGGCTTTAACGAAAAAGCTCTTTGCATTGCTGGAATTTCAGAATGCGGTTGTGAGCGAAGTGAATTTTTATTGGAACCTTTTGTACAAGCTCCTAAATAGTTTGTATCACCTTCAGATAATTCATGTGCTTTGCCGGCACGAATTTTATTTACGATGGTTTCCCAGTCTTGTTTAATTATTTCTAAATCAGCTTCAGGATAGGTGAACAGAAGGCTTTTTGTAATATGAAAATCTTTACGGTCTACGCCAGGTACCCATTCATAGAACATTAGTAGTAGCTTTTCGTTTTTTTTCCAAAAGCTTGATGTCTCAAAATGTGTATGAACTTCTTCCATGTAGTTGATAATATTTAAGACTAGCCGTTCTTTGGCTGATAATGAACCGTTTTTATTTTGTTTAAATGCAGTTACTTTGAGTTCAATACCAAGGTGTTTAAAGTCAGCTTCTGCGTTTGAATTTACTTCATATCCAAAGAAGCTTTCCTCGATTACTTGCCCTAGCCCACCTTTTGATTTTGCATTTGCGAGTCGGTCAGTTGTGTCGATTTCACCAAATGTTTTTCCTTCAGCTTCATGTGCTTTTTTCATTAGTTCTTCTATTGTAGTGTAGTCCATAATAATCTCCTTTCTGTATCCAGTGCTGCGGTGTATGATTTTAAACAATACATATTAAAGTTATGCTATAATAAAAAGCTGTTTCAAATTTATATAAGTAAAATTTATAAGAGGGAAAAGACAGTTTATATTATTAGATAACAGTTATATTGAATTTATTCAATATGAGTTATGTCCTTTATAATATTGATAAAGTGCGAACAATTTTCTTAATTGGTACAAGCCAAACAAGGAAATACAAAAAAGTACGGTTCTTGAAATGTTATAGTTGATCTTTTCCTCACTTTTTATTATAATGAAGCATAGATAAATAAAATACCGAAAGGATGTTCGTGTATTTATGGTGAAAGTAGTAGAACTTTTCGCGGGAGTAGGAGGTTTTAGATTAGGACTAGAAGCAAACGAAAACTTTGAAGTTCTTTGGGGAAACCAGTGGGAGCCCTCAACTAAAGCACAACATGCATTTAATTGTTATGCAACTCGCTTTGAAAATAAAGGAATACATGTAAATAGAGATATAGCGGAAGCTTGGCCGGAAATACCTGAGCATGATTTATTAGTAGGAGGATTCCCTTGCCAGGACTATTCTGTAGCACGTACTTTATCGAATGAAAAAGGAATACAAGGGAAAAAAGGTGTTCTTTTTTGGGAGATAATGAATATAGTTAATTCTCGAAAGCCAAGATTTGTTTTGTTAGAGAATGTAGATAGATTATTGAAGTCACCTGCAAAACAAAGAGGTCGTGATTTTTCTATTATGCTGGCTAGCTTTAGAGATGCAGGTTATGTAGTGGAATGGAGAGTCATTAACGCTGCTGATTATGGAAATTCTCAAAGAAGACGAAGAGTATTTATTTTTGCGTATTTAAAAGAATCTCATTTCACATCTGTTCAAAGTAAAATGAAGCCTTTAGAGATATTGTGTGAAAATGGATTCTTCGCTCCGATTTTTAAAGTGCATGAAGCGCCTGAGGAAAACAAAAAAAGAGGGCAATTTGAGTTGCCGGTCGATATTATTGAGGTTTCTGATACATTTAAAGCTGAATACTATAATTCTGGCGTAATGATGGATGGACAAGTATATACGGAAGAATTAGTTCCAGTAACTGAAAGTCCAGAGACTTTAGGTGAAGTTGTTCAAAAAGTATATGATAAATTTGGTCCTGCAGATGAATCATATTATTTGAAAATGGATAAGGTTAACAAAAAGGGAAGAACGGAATTTGAGGAACTTAAGTACCTTAAAGGACCTAAAAAAGAAGAAAGAGTATCAAAGGCGACGGGGCATAAATATTTCTATTCTGAGGGAGGAATGGCTTTCCCGGATGATTTAAATAAGCCTGGACGTACAATGTTAACAAGTGAAGGAACATGTAATAGGAGTTCACATGTAATCGAAGATCCTTATACAAAAAGACTAAGATATTTAACACCAGTTGAATGTGAATTGTTAAATGGCTTCCCGATGGACTGGACGAATACAGGAATGCCACAAAGAAACAGATACTTTTGTATGGGAAATGCTTTAGTGGTTGATTTGGTGAAGCAAATGGGTCAAAGGATTTTAGAGATTAACGAAGAAGAAGAGAAGATGGATAGTATTGTGCAGTTGAGTTTATTTTAATAAATGAAGAAAGGAGTATAGTGAATTAGTTCACTATACTTTTTTTTGTAAAGAATAAATGTACGAAGCGGATAAATAGAATTGAGAGAGTGTATTTCGAGAAAATGGAGGGTTATTTTTATTTTGGTCCTACGAAGCCAGAAGAAAATCAAGAACAATAAAAAAGCACTCTATTAGAGTGCTTTTTTATTATCTAAAATATCACATGTCAGATTAAATATATTTAACAGGAAATCATAAACAAATTATTAATGATAATTAATAATTTGAAAAAACATCATAGAATGTATATTTATAGGTATTTAGACGTGAAGTTAAAATAAAGCATTGTAATTCTTTATTTTGCATAACCGTTCTGTACAATTTTTATGGCTCCAGATTCAATAGAAGGATTTCTCTATATTTAGATTTCTGATTCAGAAACATTTTTTTCTACGTACATTTCGAGAGCATTTTCATTAGCGATGGTAAGAGAAACAACCTGCAAAGAATGGAAATTCAAAATTATTATAGTTGATGGTAATAAAAAATACGATTTTACTTTCAGTATGTACTTTGTTACTCCTATATGTTATTTAGAAATTAAATATTGATTAATAGTCATAGTTAATTACGACTTAAAGTATATGCTTTCATATGCTATTTTAAAATTGACGTTTTTCACATCGTTATATAGCACTTAATAAAGTTTAATTTGAATTCAAAGACAATTCTATAGATTCATTGTTGAGCCAGATAGCTACTATGGATTTGAGATAAAATAGGATTGTCTAAGCTGGATTTACATTACTTTGAAAATAGATTAACCAGATATTATTTTTCAAAATAAAAAGGAGGTGATGGGAAAATATCACCTCCTTTTCTTATTAATAATTTTAGCTAAAAACATTAATTAAAATATATTAACTGTGTCTATAACGTTTCATAATGTTTATTTTCTATATCAAAAACCTATCAAATATTTTCTTTTAATATCTTCCCGAAAAAATCATTTGTATATTACCTTAAATCAGGTATGCTTTTTAGTCTATTCTCTCTTTATTTAGGTTTAATCTCTATTTTTAAATCTAATCCATCTAATATTTTAAGCAAAGTATCTATATTGTAATTATTAGCACTCGTAACTCTTATAATTTGAGGGTGTTTCAACCCTATATTTTTACCTAAGTTTCTAATTGATAAGTTTTTTTCTTTTAAAGCTTCTTTTATTACTTCTGTTATTTCAAGCTTAGGCTCTGATATTGAATAATACTCTTTAGGAACATCCATGAATTCGGAGATATCATACTCTTTGCTATCCTCTTTCATATATTTTAATCCACTCCTTTAATTAAATTTCTTTCATTCTTTCCAATACATCCGATTCAGCTCCACTCCATTTCTGTAACTTCCTTTATCAAGCAATTATATTCTAATCCATACGAGAGTTTTTTAGGGTGTCACTGCCAGAGAAGGATTAAAATCCTTCTCTTTTAGCAACACGTTCTGCAGTATCTAAATCTCGTTTTGTAATAGGTTTGGTTGTTTTTCTAAACATATGTAACAGCGCATATTGCGGCGGATTAGTTTTATGAGAAATCTTTTTAAACAAAATCCGCCACTCTGTTTTGGATTTATCTTTAAATTTCATTTCCCAAATTTTATCTCTATGTGTCATTTCAATTCGCCCCTGCAAATGATCATTATTTGTTCCATTAGCATTTAACAAAAATAATGATTCTCTTACCTTCACTTTTACCTCCTCACTTGGAGCATTGATCATTGCTAATACCGCTTCTGCAAAAACGAGATTCGGATACTGAGTAATACGTTTTTTCCCCATATTCTCAGTCTCCTCTGTATGGAATTTTTATAGTAATTCTTTTTGATGGTAACATACATGTTACCAAAGGTCAAAGAGGAAAACCTCTGACTTTATCAAATTCAAATATTCCCACATACCAACTTTTCGTCTTCAACGCACTCATTTATGTAGAAGTACCTGAAAAATATCTTACATTTATAAACCTATACATAAAAAGGTCTGAAATTCACCAAAAGATGGCTATGTGATAAGATGTTTTCTTTTTTTAGTATCAATGTAGCTATAATTAAAGTCTTTCTTATATGTGTCGCGGAAGGATTTTTATAAGCAATAATGTACTACTTCGCTGATATTATTATAAAGAGAAGATCTAAAATTACTGCTGTTGATTAATGGTGACATATATAAAGTATAAAATGTTTTTTAGACACCTAGCAGTCACGAAGGGTGTCTTTTTTCTATATAAAAGAAACTTTGAAAGTGTAATTCTCTTAGAGAATTATTAGTACATTTAAGTTTCAAATTAATATCAAAGAATTAATCAATAAATCTATGAAAAATTGCTATAATAAGGATGATGATAAATTTTGGAAATGTAAAATGATTAGAGTTATATAAAAGGGGCTGAGTAAGTTGGACATTGAAGAATTGTTTCTTAAGCAGGCTGCAGTAGGTGAAGATTTTAATTATAAGGTTCTTTATAACGATAGTAGAGGAGCGGTTTATAAGGATGAATATAAGTCTTTGATTAGGGAGGCTATCGAAAAGAATTTTATAGCAATAGAGAAATTTATTATTGCTGAAAATGTTCAAGAGGAACTTTACCAAATAATTGAGACAAAAGGGGTTCAATATACCTTGATTGAATGTTTAAAGAATTATCATAGTGAATCTGACTCTATAATTACTCCACTAATTTACTTATTAAAGAAGTTAGACCCAAAATTTACACTGGAGATTAATGAAGAAGGGTTGAAAATTGTTTCTAAGTTAGTCGACGTTGAGATTCGTCCAAGAATTGATGGTAAGAATGCTGAGCCGAGAATATATTTTCCTAATGAAAAAGTTGCAATTACTTCAACAAATGATAATGTTGAAAATTTAGGGGATATTTTAGCAATTAGAGGTGTAAAAATCTATATTATAGGTACTGATAATCGTTCGAATTTAATTTATGCGTATAAAATAAACAGGTATGATAGATATTTTGATGTAGCAGAGGGGTATAAGAATAAATTAAGGTCGGAATTGCTTGATAATATATTTGCTAATAACTAATTATTAAATTTATATAAAATTGGGTGAAGAATATGAAGAAATTAGATAAAGATTATGTTTGGGAATGCGATTATGGTATAAGAAAACCATTAATCCCAGCTTTGAAAGAGTTGTTAAGTGAACAAGATGCGACATCTCTTCAGATGGTAAATTTATTGACCAATTCAATTCCATATAATTTAGAATTTTATATTGTATTAAGTTACGATAATCCTCAGGAAGACCATATTGAGGTTATGAAAAATTTGATGCTAGGAGAAGGTTTGCGTTATCGTCCAGATATTACATTCCATGAATTACAGCAAGAGATAGGTAATAGAAGATTTAATAGTCAAACTTTAGTTGGAGAGTGTGATGTAGAAAAGGCGATGAAAAGTGAATTTCTATTCCCATTTGCTGAGAAAAGTGAAATAGAAAAGCTAGGTTATATTATAGATAAACCACTTGGAAATCAAATGCCTATTTTTTTAAGTCACTCTTCTAAAAATAAAAGTGAGGTTGAAGATTTAATTCCTTACATCAATGGTGCTGGATTACCTGTATGGTTTGATAAAGTAAATATTGATTATGGTGAATCTATTGTCAAGGCAATTCAAAAAGGAATTAAACAGTCGACAGGAGTTATTTTTTGGATTACAAATGATTTTATTAATTCTAATTGGTGCGATTTAGAGCTAAATAAATTTGCAAATAGATACGCTTCAAAACGGGATGTATTAACCATTGCTGTGGTTCATCAAGATGTTGATATAGAAAAAATAGACTTTTTATTCGATGATATTAAGTATTTAAAACGTACAAATGAAGATTTAGAAACAATAGCTAAAGAGATAATTCCTACATTAAAAAGATATATGGAGAGTATAAAATAAGGTGTTTATAAAAGGAGAAATTGAATTCCCCTCTCTTTATACCCAAAGAAGAAAACAATATAAAAGAAACAATAAAGCAGTTTAACAGCCAGTTAAACTGCTTTTCCATTATAATAGAAGAAAAACCTAACGGAGGAAACCCACATGCTAACCTACAACAAACTAATCCGAAACAAAATCCCACAAATAATAAAATCCAACGGAAAAACACCCACAACTAGAATCCTAAACGAAGATGAATACATAGAGGAACTCTGCAAAAAAACACAAGAAGAACTAACCGAATATCTAGAAGCAGACACAAAAGAACATAAACTAGAAGAACTATCCGATCTCCTAGAACTAATCAACGCCCTAGCCGAACACGAGGGCTCAACACTAGAAGAAATCAACAACATCCGAAAAAAGAAAGCAGAAGAACGAGGTGGCTTTTCAGATCGAGTGTTTCTAATTGAAGTAACCGATAATTAGCCCCTCCTAAGCCCCTTACAAGCCCCTACCAAGTAATAAATCACTAAGAAAAAGCATAACAAAACAAAAACACCAACAAACACCGTAGTAGGAGTCGAAAAAAAATTTGAAATAACACGCCAAAAACCCGGCCCTCCTTCCTATATATAGTACAAAGAGGAATTTTTCATTTTTGAATTAGGACGGGAGGAATTGGGATGGCGGTATATCGTACTGTGCAGGTGAATTTTTGGCAGGATGATTTTGTTTTGGATTTGACGCCGGAGGAGCGGTATTTTTATGTGTACTTATTAACTTGTTCGAAGACGACGCAGTGTGGGATTTTTCCTTTTCCGAAGCGGTTAGCTGAGATGGAGACGGGTTATAATCGAGAGACTGTTGATAAGCTTGTGCAGCGCTTCATTGATTATGGGAAGATTCTTTATGATGCGGATACTCGGGAGTTATTCGTTTTAAATTGGCTTCGTTATAATCCGGTGACGAATACGAATGTGGAGAAGTGTGTGCTTCGTGAGCTTAAGGGTGTGAAGAATAAGGAGTTTGTACATATGTTTCTTCAGAAGTGCGTTGAGGAAGAGCTGAATGTTCCGATGCTGTTAGCGCATTTCGGCATGCCGAGTGATTTGGCTGTGGATGATGTCGAGCCAGTTTGCGAGGAGACAGAGGAAGAAGAGGTTATAGAGGAGGAAACGGGACGTCGCGTGTTTTCTTTTTATGAGGAGCATTTCGGTAGTTTGTCTCCGCATACTGTGGAGGAACTGAGTGCGTGGATGGAAGATTTGTCAGAGGAGCTTGTGCTGAAGGCTCTTCAAATTGCGTTTGAGAATAATAAGCGGACGGTTGCTTATGTGAAGGGGATTTTGAGAGGGTGGCACGGGAAAGGATTTACGAAAGTGTGTGAGGTTGAGGCGGATACGGCGAGCTTTCGGAAGAAGGAGTCGTCTGTTAGTACGGGGGAGACGGAGGAGTTTTTGGCGAGGTGTGAGGAGTGGGAGAAGAATGCGCCGTCTGAGGAAGAGTTGCAGCGCTTTTTAGCGGAGCGCGGGTGGCGGCCATGAGTATTCAAAATGTGGAGGCGGAAAAGACGGTGTTAGGTTCTCTATTAATTGATGGAGAGCTTATTAAGGAGTGCCGTTTGACGGAGCAGTATTTTTCTCTGTCAGTGCACAAGTCTATATTTCAGTTAATGCGGAAAATGGAAGAAGAGGGGCAACCGATTGATCTTGTGACGTTCATTTCTAGGGTAGATCCGAAGTTTTTAGAGGGGATCGGGGGAATGGAATATTTTATAGGGTTAATGGATGGTGTGCCTACAATTGCTAACTTCTCTTATTATGAGGGGCTTGTTCGAGGTGCCTGGAAAATGTATCAGGCGGGTGTTCTCGGGCACAAGATGGGAGAGCGTCTTATTACGGAGAAGAATGAGAAAATTATTGGTGAGACGATTACGGCACTTTGTGAGTTAGAGGAAAAGGACTGTGTATGTGAGTTTGATTTGAAGGATGCGCTAGTTGATTTATATGAAGAGCTTCATCAAGATGCGAAAGAGATTACTGGTATTGAGACTGGTTATACATCGCTAAATAAAATGACGTGCGGATTGCAGGAAGGTGATTTTGTCGTTCTTGGTGCGCGTCCTTCGATGGGGAAGACTGCGTTTGCCCTAAATGTTGGACTGCATGCGGCGAAGTCTGGAGTGGCGGTTGGATTGTTTTCGTTAGAGATGGGTAGTAAGCAATTGTTAAAAAGGATGGCGTCTTGCATAGCTGAAGTGTCAGGAGGTAGGCTGAAAAATCCGAAGCATCGTTTTGCGATAGAGGACTGGGAAAAGGTGAGTAAGGCGTTTGCGGAAATCGGGGAATTACCATTTGAGATTTACGATAACGCAGGTGTTGCGGTGCAAGATATTTGGATGCAAACTCGTAAGTTAAAGAGGAAGCATGGTGATAAGAAGGTTTTAGTTATTGTAGATTACTTGCAGCTTATTACGGGCGATCCGAAGCATAAGGGAAATCGATTTCAAGAGATTAGTGAGATTTCTCGTAAGCTTAAGTTATTAGCGCGGGAATTAAATGTTTGTGTAGTAGCATTGTCACAATTATCTCGTTCGGTAGAAGCACGGCAAGATAAGCGCCCTCTTTTATCTGATTTAAGAGAGACAGGACAAATTGAGCAAGATGCGGATGTTATTATGCTTATGTATCGCGAGGATTATTATGATAAGGAAACGGTGCAGAAAGAGATGACGGAGATTCATGTGGCAAAGCATCGGAATGGGCCTGTGGGGAGTTTTAAATTGAGGTTTTTGAAGGAGTTTGGGCAGTTTGTGGAGGGGGTAAAGTAGTGAAAGGGCAAGTTGTTTTGAAAATAGTATCTGCATGTGAACCAAAGTTGTAATGCTAATTTCATAAGTTATATAATAAAGAAAATGGTAACTAATAGTTAAGGGGGATTAGCTATTGGCAGGGAATGATATTTCTTATCATAATAAAGATATTCTTATGAAGTTTTTAAGTGAATGTTATAGGGATAAAGGGCTTGAAGCATATGGATTAAAAGGCTTTCCAAAAATAAAAGAGCTGTTATTAAATGAATTCTCGAGAGTTCGTGCAGATCAAAGGCGCTCAGATACTTTATTTGAAATGGAAGATGGTTCAATTTTAATGTTAGAGTATGAAAGTAATACCCGTTTCCTTGAAAACCATTTGAAGTATATGGATTATGCAAATCAAATTATGTATCGTTATTATAATAAGAATAAAGAGTTACCGGATATTCGAATCGTGGTTATTTATACAAGTGAGGTAATGAATCCAATAGAAGAAATAGATGTATCTAGTATACGTTTAAATTCCAAAGCGGTTTTACTAAGCGAATATAATGGTGATGCTATCCTTCAAAAGGTTATTAAAAAAATGGAAGAAGGAAAATCTTTGACGGATGAAGAAACCATGAAATTGATACTTGTACCACTTATGCATAGCAGAGAAAAAAGACAAATTTTAATTGAGAAGACGATAGAAGTAGCAAAATGTATCTCCGATGAGCAAGAACAAATTCAAGTTATTGCCGGAATTCTTGTAGCTACAGATAAATTTATTGATGAAGACTACGCGAAAAAAGTAAAGGAGTGGTTACGGATGACAAAAGTGGGCCGTTTATATGAACAGGAGAAGCAAGAAGAAATTGATAAAGCCCTTTCGGCAGCTGGAATGCTCTTTAAAGGAATGAGTATAGAGGAAGTGGCTAAGAAATTAGATGTAACAATTGAAAAGGTGAAAGAGTGGGAGAAGCGTTTATCTCATTAATCGCTGCATTAATGGGAATATTTTGCAAAGGGAAAATGGCAGTGTCTGTATAAATTTATATAAAAATAGCCGACTATTATGTAATAGTTGGCTATTTTTATAAGGAGAAGTTGTTAGGTTTAATACGCAAACTTTTTGATTTGCTCTTCAATATACTCCTTATTTCCCCATAAAGAAAGATCTTCTCTCCGCAGTGATCCATTGCTGCAAGTCATCTTGGCTACGTCGGACAAGTCGATTCACTAAAACATCATGCCATACGTAATCCTCTAATAAGTATATATGAACGGGGTCATCTGTATAAAAAGCAATATTACGCTCTTCAAGTGATGGTCCATAAATCATCTCTTTAGAATCTATCGATAAAATAAACCAATGTTCTGTAGACAAGGTTTCTGTATAAGGTGTTATGCGATGGGCTTCTAGATTTTTAATTGGATTTTCAACATGCAGGGTAATACCTTGTATTGTAACTTTATCAGCTACTTCAGATAGATCTTCTTTTAACGCTTCATACATCTCATCCCACATTGAAATGACAATACGTCGTTCTGCTTTTTTTATTAATGCCTGACAATAGCTAATGATTGTTTGATTGTCTTTTAAAGTAATCACTCGATTATCCGTTTTTTCCTCGGAAGTTTCTAGTTTTTTTAATGAATCACTTATTCCTTCATAAGTAGACTGCCATTCTGTTTGCGCCTTCTGTAAAAAGATTTCAACAGGTAGAGGTGAATAGCGAGTGGTGTCATTTATTTCTTCCTTCATGACAATTCCTTTTTCTACAAGGTTACCTAAAATCTCATAAATTCGCGCTCTTGGGACACCCGAATCTTTACTCACTTGGTAGGCTGTGACAGGCCCTTGTTTAACAAGAGATACATAAGATTTAGCTTCATATTCATTGAAACCAATTTTTTTAAGCTGTTGCACTATGTAGTCCACTTTTTTCGTCCTCCGATGTTTGCATTTATCCCGCTTTAACGGGCAGTAAGACCCCCACCTCAAAATTCAGCGGAAGCAAAGAAGTTAGGTGGGAATCAACTGCCCGTAAAAGCCCGATTGGTTCAACTAATAATCAGTGGGGGATGAACACCCCCCCACTGATTAAAGTTTCACTTTATATTTCAACGTTACAATAACTCTTTACATTTAGCAAATTCATAGTTACTATTACAATAGTGACTAAAGAGGAGGCTACTAGTATGGATTTTTATTTAGACCCATCTGTATTAATGATTTTGATTGTTTTTGGATTTGTAGCTGCATTTATTGATTCAGTTGTAGGTGGTGGTGGACTCATTGCTTTACCAGCTTTATTATTTACAGGATTGAATCCAGCAAGTGCAGTAGCCACGAATAAATTAGCATCGACAATGGGGAGTGCAACTAGTAATATTGTGTTTTATCGTTCTGGTAATCTTGATTTGAAATCGGCTTTTAAATTATTTCCAATCACTTTTATAGGTTCCATAATAGGGGCATGGACCGTTCATTTAATGAATCCAGAAGTACTGAAGCCATTAATGCTGATCATGCTTGGTGTGGTCGCTATTTATACGATATTCAAGAAGGATTGGGGAAGTATTTCCACTCATAAGAAATTGTCTGGTCGACACGTCATTATTTTTACCTTTTTTATTTTTGCTATTGGTTTTTATGATGGATTTCTAGGGCCTGGCACAGGTTCGTTTTTAATGTTCGCTCTTTTATTTATTGGGTATGATTTTTTAAAAGCAGCAGGTACGGCGAAGTTTCTTAATTTAGGAAGTAACGTTGGTGCATTGTTGATGTTTATGTATGTAGGACAAGTAAACTATGTGTATGGCTTCATAATGGGGATTGCTCAAATTGCTGGAGGGATTGTTGGCTCCAAATTCGCTATAAAAAAAGGAAGCGGGTATGTTCGTGCTCTTTTCATTACAGTAACTTGTTTATTGTTAGCGAAAAATCTGTATGACTATATTCAGTAAGTAATTAAAGAACGTAGAAAAGGTTAAATACGCAGATTACATAAAATATAAGAAGACACTAGGGAGAAAATTCCTTTTAACGTTTTTTAGATGCTACCTTATTTGAAGATAGCATCTAAAAAGAAAATCTAATTGAAGAGAATGAAAATAATATAAACTCATATTTTTCTATGTAAAACTTCATTTGTTTTGTTTACATAATATCTTTACAATCATTTGATAAAATATATGTAACTGCATATTGTGAGGGTGGGTGGTTATCCCTTCTTTCCATTTGGAAGGAAAGGGGGTGATAATATGGAGTTTTTGATTAATCTTGTAAAAGAGTTTCTGAAAGCGACTGTACGTGAAGTTTCAGCGTATTTTTTGCGGAAGCAACTTCTGGGTAAGGACAACAAAAAAACCACTCCGCGCCGTAGGAAGCAAAAGGGTGGGTTTCGTAAAAAAATAATAACGTATAATAACCACCACCCTATACGGTAGCAGTTAAGGAAGAGATGTTAGCGCATCTCTTCTTTTTATTATATGCCAATTTATTCGCTGTCACACTTATATAGTATTCTACGGAAAATATATCATATTCCTATTTTGTGGTCAATTTGATTCCATGATTGAAAAGGTGTAGTCTTATTCTTTTTCAAACTGAAAAATATCCTGGTTAATAAGTTGGTGAAGATACCTATCCATTTCAGCAGCAGAAACTTTTCTTTCATTTTTAAACCACCATGCGCTTAATGAGGTGATTGCCCCTGAATAAAATTCAATGATTAAATCATTTGGCATCGTATGATTTTTGCGCAGTTGATGTAACGCTTCTATTTCTTGTTTTCTCGTTTCGTGACTTAAATACTGTGTCCGGTTAATAAATTGTTCATCAGACATTTGTGTCTCTAATATTTTACCGATTTCTTCATGGTGTAGAAATTGTTCCATTACTTGAAATGGTTTACTTAATCGATCTGAAACTGGTATTTCAGCAATCATCTTGCTGTATCGTTTAAATCCAAATGCTAATAAAGCATCTTTATCTTCAAAGTGTTTATAAAAGGTTGTTCGGTGTACCATCGCGCGGTCACATATTTGGTTAATCGTGATCGTACTATATTTCTGTTTTGATTGCGTCATTAATTCAAATAAGGAATCCCACAGTAATTTATGTGTACGTCTAATACGTAAATCAAGTTGTTTTTCATTATCATTCATCTACACTTCTCCTTTTTTGTAGATTAAATATACAGTGGCTGAAAATTGATTCTCCCTTTTTAATCTACATATGTATATTATATTACATATGTTCAGGTATATTTAAAGTTTTTTAAGTAAGAAACAGGAGGAGAATCTGTAAATGAATATGACAACTAAGAGCCTTGTAAGTGGCAAAGTTGATACTTCTAATATGAAACATACCCCCATTTTAATTGCATTACTTTTAGGGGCAATGGTTGCGTTATTAAATGAAACATTACTTGGTAATGCGTTAACGGTATTAATGAAAGAATTTGGCGTAACGGCTTCAACGATTCAATGGCTTTCTACAGCTTACATGTTAGTAGTTGGGGTTTTAGTCCCAATTACAGCGTTACTTCAGCAATGGCTCACAACGAGACAAATGTTTTTGATCGCTATGGTAACGTTTTTAGCTGGTACATTAATTGCGGGATTCGCACCGACATTTTCCGTTTTATTAGTCGGCCGTATCGTCCAAGCTGTAGCGACGGGATTAATTACACCGTTATTAATGAATACGATTTTAATTATTTGTCCGCCTGAAAAACGTGGTGCGACAATGGGATTAATCGCACTTGTGATGATGGCAGCTCCGGCAATTGGTCCTACATTATCTGGAGTAATTGTGGATTCATTAAATTGGCGCTGGTTATTCTATATTGTTATTCCTATCGTGATCATTTCCATTATGATTGGGATGAAGTACATTCAAAATGTTTCAGAGTTAACAAGGCCAAAAGTAGATTACCCATCTATCCTTTTATCGACATTAGGATTTGGCGGGCTTGTGTATAGCTTTAGTGCATCGGGTGATTTAGGATGGTCCGATGCAAAAGTGTATGGCACTTTAATTGTTGGGCTTATCTCATTATGTATTTTTGCCGTTCGACAATTGAAAATTGAGAATCCAATTTTAGAATTACGAGCATTTAAAGTTCCGATGTTTACATTATCAGTTGGATTAATTGTCATTGTGATGATGTCGCTATTTTCAACGATGACTTTATTACCGATGTTCCTGCAAACCGTTTTACTCGTTACAGCTTTTAAATCAGGAATTATCATGCTTCCGGGAAGTGTTATTAGCGCCATAATGGGACCAATCGCAGGTAAACTATTTGATAAATTTAGTCCGAAAGTTATTATCGTTCCCGGCATTGTCTTAGTAGGAATTGCAATGTTCTTATTTAAAGGCATTACTCCTGATACATCAATGGTACAAATTATTGTCATGCATAGCGTATTAATGGTTGGACTCATGTTTGTCATGACAGCACAAACATACGGTTTAAATCAATTAACACCAGATTTATATCCGCACGGAACAGCACTATTTAGTACGTTGCAACAAGTAGCTGGCGCAATTGGTACAGCTATATTCATATCGAAAATGTCTTCAGGAACAACTAGCTATATGGAAAGCTCCGCAAATCCACTGGATCCAGTAGAGAAGTTAAACGGTTTAACGTCAGGGTTCCAAGGTGCATTTGCACTTGGGTTAATCTTTATTATTGTTGCATTTATCGTATCGTTATTCTTAAAAGAAGAGAAAGAAGGAGTAAAGGCAGCGAGGGTTTTACAGAACGAACATTAAGGTTTATATAAAAAAGACATCTTTCCCTAGAAAAGATGTCTTTTTTATATTTTTTTCGTAACACTTGTTTTGGGTGTCTTTATACATAAGAATTGGTATGTAAAATATTTGTATTTTTTGAACATGAATAATTATTGAGAATAACGATGCAAAGCCGTACTAATAACTAAAAGTCCAATAATGAGAGAAAGTGTTCTTATAATAAGTTCTGCCACTAATAGTTCACCAAATGATTTAGTGACATCGTATATAGATCCTGTTATGAGAATAGGTGCGATCATGATTATAATTCCAATTATTATTTGAAGAAGTAGATTGATGTTTTTATTCAAGACAATCACCTCCAAAAAAATAGGGAATGAGAATATGATTTTTTTGTATTATAAAATGATTATATCGTATTGCATTAGACGATGAGAATATTTTTAAATAGTAGAAATTAGAGACTCTTCAATAAAAAGGAATTAAATATGGTATTATTTAGTTAAGATATTTAAACGAAGACAGGGGAAATGAAGATGGACAAGAAGCTAACGTATTGGCTAGCATCTATTATAGGGGTAGTAGTACTTGCAACTGGTATAACTTATGGAATGTTACAGTTTGCTGAAGTCCCGCTTGGGAGTGAGGACCATGTTTTTGCAGAGGTTGATAAAGAAGACATACTATCGAATGAAGCAGAAGTTAAAGGTTCAAATGCACAACTTCACATTACAGTAACTTCTGCTGAAGAAGAAGTTATTTCAGCTATGCATAGCATGACTCATCAAAAAGTAAAAGCGTGTGAAGGAAAGGGAGCAATTCCTATGTCTAAAAAGAATGCAGAGAAAGTAAGAAACATTCTAAACGGAAACAATTTCAAGAATAAAGAAGAGCTATTAGCAATTACTGAAAGATGGGCAAATAGAGATTTTAGTAAAATTTTAGAAGAACATAACTATTTTATTAAACTTCAAGGTGGCGAGATAGGTGAAGCTACAGTAATGGATAAGGTAGACGAGCAAGTATTCTGTCTCAATACTTTCGGTGATGATGTAACGGCCGCATTAGTTAAATCAGGAGATCTTCAAGCGCTGTAAGGTGTTTTTTCTTTGATATAAAGAAAGCCTCAAGTATTCATATACTTGAGGCTTTTCCAATTGAAAGATAGGAATGATCCGAATTCCTTACATTAAGAACAAAGTGGAATTACTCCTAAACCAATTAATAAAGCTGCAGCAACTGCTGGAATTGGTACAGGAATTTGAATACCTTCTACAAACAAGAAATACTGACCACTTACTATTTTAAAACAAACTAATTGCATGGCTATTCCTCCCTTCTTTTAGGATTAATACATTATATTAATTTATCTATCTATTGATATAGTCGAATTATTTATTTTTAAAAATATAGTTAATATGTGAATAGTTTTCGAAAGGACCTGCTCAATCAATGCGGAAAAACATAAGATGAAACGAATCCATTAAAATACATGAGTGAACCTTAGTTTTCCCCTCTTATCTAAAGGAGGAACTATTATGGGTTATGGTGGTAGTTGTGGCGGTTGTGGCTTCTCGGGAGGCTTCGCTTTATTAGTTGTGTTATTCATTTTATTAATCATCGTTGGAGCTTCTTGCTTCTGCTAAAAACTATTGGAAAAGACACTCATATAGAGTGTCTTTTCTTTCGTACAAAATGACTCCTGACAATAGCCAACCGTATAAAGTATATGGTATACTTTTGCCTCATTAGACATATAAAAATGTTGGAGGGATGTTATGAAACTAGTAGGGAAGCACATTTATATTCGGCTTTATAAAACTGCTGATGCTAACGAGTTAGCTAACTTACATATTAGAAATCGCGAATTTTTTCAAAGAGTTTGCCCGTTGCTCCCAGAAGTTTTTTATACAGAAGAACATCAAAAAATACGTCTTGAACAAGCTCTAAAAAAGACAGCTGAAGGGCAAGTATACCCTTTTGGAATCTTTTTAAGAGAAAATGATAAGCTTATCGGAGACATTTCATTAACTCAAATTGTTAGGGGGGACCTCCAAAGCTGTTATACGGGATTTACTTTAGATAAGGAGCATAATGCAAAGGGCTATACAACAGAGGCTCTTCAACTTGTTGTAGATTTTGCTTTTAGGGAATTAAAGCTACATAGAATTGAAGCAGGAGCGATGCTTGATAATATAGCACCTATTCGTGTATTAGAAAAAGTGGGGTTTAAAAAAGAAGGTATAGCGAAAGAAAATATAAGGATTAATGGCAAATGGACAGATCATCAAATATTAGCTATTATCAATAGTTTGGATGTGTAAGTTTATTTTGATTCCAATAACGATAATTATGTAAAGGGCTGTCTATATCGACAGCTTATTATATTTTTTGCTTAGCGTGATTTTTTCGGAATGCTGGCGGCACCCCATCGCTATCAGGTTAAGGAAAACGTTCCTCACCAAAATGATAAAAATAAATTTCCTTAGTATAAAACACAAAGAATTTTTAGCTTGATGTGTATGTGTTGATATCCATAAAATAAAAAAGCACTCAACTGAGTGCCCTCTATATACCTAATAATTGTTTTTTCTTAGCTTGGAATTCTTCTTCAGTAATAATACCTTGGTCTAACAACTCTTTATACTTTAATATTTCGTCAGCACCACTTGTAGTTGCAGCCACTTGTGTTTGCCCCTTATTTGACAATATTCCTTCTATGTATGTTTTGATTTCTTCAGCCATTTTTTGCTCTTTTTTTACAAACATAACTGTATTTTCATCTTTTGTAGCTGCAAATACTCCACCTTTGCTTTCTTTACTCCCCATAAAAATAAATTGGATATATCCACTAGTAAATCCAGCCTGCTTCATTTGTACCCCAGTTAACGTATTGATATCAATTGTCTTTTCGCCATCTAAACCATGATTCATAAGGTTTACAAAGCCTTTTCTTTTTATGCGGATAAAATTCCCATCAATAGTAATTGTAGACTTTCCAGCACTTTTAAATTCATATACTTTATTCACTATAAATCCTCCCCAAAAATATATAAGAACATAGTATATTATAACTGTATTTCTATATTTTGTATTATAATTTATGAGAAGTTTATGAATCTAATAAAATATAAATTTAAAAAACCTCCGTATACATCTAAAGGGAGTTTTTACACTAACAACATTAACATCAAGAGATACAAAAACTTTCTTACTTGAGGATGTTTTCAAAGTATTACTGTCTCAAATGCTACTACAGCTAATGCTTTACTGATTCCATTATTTATCCAACAAACAACATATATTTGTTGTGATAAATCAAATTCATATTACTGTGAGAATAGTGACTATGGTTAGTATTAGTTATTAAAGAGAGCTTTGGCTCTTTTTTTATTTTCTTTCGACATAATATGACAATATACGAATTAATAGTTTGGTATTATTATCTAGAAATCTTACATTTATCTACAAATTATTATTGTATTTTTAATTTTTTAAATGTAAAATATTTCAATGTAAATACATACCATTTAGGGGGATAAAGAAATTTATGAAAAAATTATTAGCTTCAGCAACAGCGGTAACACTATTAACAGTGGGGTACAGTTCTTCTGCATTTGCAGCTAAGAGTCCTAATGATACAAAAAACTGTGGCCATTTTAAAAGTCAACAAGATGCTCAAGCATTCTGGGATCAAAATGGATATGGTGTTGGAAATGATCCACACCGTTTAGATAATGATAAAGACGGCATTCCATGTGAAGATTATAAATATCCAAAGAGCACAAATACTACAACAGAAAATAAAGAAACTACTAAACCTCAAGAACAACCTAAACAAGAAAACACTAAACAGGAAAACACTAAACAGGAAAACACTAAACAAGAACCTGTTAAACAAGAAAACACTAAGCAAGAGAATTCAAAACAAAACAACCAAACAACAAATAATAAACAAGAACAAACTAAGCCTCAAACAACTGCAAAAGAAACAAAGAAAAATACTAATACAGTTGTGAAAAAAGAAACGAAAAAACAAGGTGAAAAATTACCTAATACAGCATCAAACGGTGTTACAATGATGTTAGCAAGCTTAGGATTAGCATTAGCTGGTTCTGTATTAATGTTCCGTCGTAAAAAGACAAACGCATAAAATAGTTCCTTAAAACGGCAGGAGAAATCCTGTCGTTTTCAAATGGAGTGATAAAAGTGAATAAAAAACAATGGATAGGCTTATGTTTAACTGTTATTGGACTTACTATCTTTTCCTATTATTTTCTAGAATGGTATAGTGCTAGACAATCAGCAGAGTCGTTAACAACTAACGAGGCTAAACAATATGAGACCTCCACACCTTCTAAAGAAAATGAAACGCAAAAAATCAATCAAACAGAGATAGAGACAGAGACAAAGATTGACACTTCATTACAATCTGAAGAACCTGTACAAATTCCTGCTTCAAAGGTAAACCATCAGTTAGGAGATAAAGTAGCATATTTAATTATCCCTAAAATACAAAAGAAATACTCTGTATATTGGGGAGCTGATGATAAAGTACTAAAAAAGGGTGTAGGTATGTTTGTTAGTGACTTAACTACTACACCATCTGGAAATGGTCATACAGTTTTAAGTGGACATAGAGATACTGTTTTTACCGAGCTTGGTCAATTAAAGGAAAATGACCAACTTATCGTGGAATATGAAAATAAAACATATACATATGAAATTAAAAAGCATTGGATAACAGATTCAGAAGATCGAACAGTTATTGTAGAAAAAAGTGAGTCAACATTAACATTAACAACTTGTTATCCTTTTGACTATATAGGAGACGCTCCAGATCGGTACATAATTGAAGCATCTCTACTTTCCATTCATTGAGGATGGAAAGTCCAATACACATTAGTAAAATTAAAGTGTTTATCCAGTCGGAGAAAGGCACCTTAAGGGTGTCTTTTTTTATGTAAATAAGCTGCTCATACGGACAGCTTATTATGGTTTTTGGCTTAGCGTGATTTTTTCGGAAAGCTGGCGGCACCCCATCGCTATCAACCTAACAGAGCAGGTTGCTCCCAGAAGTTTTTTATACAGAATAACATCAAAAAATACGTCTTGAACAAGCGTTAAAAAAGAAAGCTGAAGGGCAAGTATATCCTTTTGGAGTCTTTTTAAGAGAAAATGATACAATGAAGATAATATTAGGAAATTATGGGGATGATTACGTTGCTTACTTTGATAAAATTTGTAGTTAGTTATGCTGCAAGTCTGTTTGCTTTTATTTTTGGATGGTTCTTAATTTCATATATTTTTAATCCTAGCTTTATTCACCCGGACGTTTTACATGGATTCATAAAAACTATCGTCACTTATGGTAGTATACCAGCTCTCATAGCTTGTTTACTTGGGGAAGTTTTATATAGGAAAATTAAACGATGTCGAGAGTTTCAATTTGGAATTCCTTTATTTATAGGACTAGCATTTATCTATACACTTATACCATTTCTTTTTCTTTTTACTTTTACTTTTTCACATTTCTTTGACTTCGCTGCACCTGTCATTATGGGGTCCTTAGCTTTTTATTTAGTGCGTAGAAAAATATAATTATAATAGATATGTCTGAATCACTAGTTTCAAAAATCCTTCACGCAATGATGATTGCATGAAGGATTTTGATGTTTTCTTATTTTTTTGTCTCGTTGATCCATGTAATAATGTCCTGGATGACGTACTCGGGAACATTAGCAGGGATTTCGTATTCACTAGGAAGACTTAATTCACCGCCACCTTCCATGAAGAAATGATTCAATTTCGGGTATTTTTTGAACTGAACATTTCCGCGGTTTGAAAGTCCTTCTTGCCATTTTGTATATTCATCTTTTACTGTTACTTGGTAATCGCGTGCTCCTTGCAGAATGAGTAAAGGCTCTTTTCGTAATTTTGCCTCTTCAACTGGACGCCACCTAGAAACATCATACATAAAATGAGGTGACCCAAAATTGTAGTCAGCTGGAGGACGGTCAGGATTGAAAGTAGGATCCTGAATAAAAGCAACCTGTCTTTTTAGTTCAGTGATTTCTTCCTTTGACGCCCCAAGGTATTCATACTGATCAATGGCAATGTCAGTCAAAGGGCGTGCAGGTGGTGCGAGTAAGATACTTCCTCGGACAAGTGAGGAAGGCGCTTTGCTCAGTATACGTGGCATTGTACCAGCTCCTAGACTATGTCCAAGAATGAAAATATTATTTGGATCAATGCCTTCCTGCTGCGCTGCTGATTTTGCTGCAAATATAGCATCATCTGTAGTATCACGGTCTAACGTACCAGGTTCTGTACTCATCTTTAATGCGTGTTCTAAGGTGCGTTTTTCATAGCGCAACACTGCAATTCTGTTGGATGAAAGGCCCACCGCAATGTCTCGTAAGATTTTTGTTCCCATATATGTGCTATCGCGATCATGGATGCCAGCACCATGAACAAGAACAACTACGGGCAGCTTTTCACCACGCTTATGTTTCGGAACTGTTAATGTCGCTGGTAACGGATAGGTAGAATTTCCAATGACGATTTCACGTTCTTGATAGGAGTCAGGTTGATCATAGCTAGGATGCGGGATGGTATAAGATTCCTCGGGTGGCCTTTCGCCAATTTCATCTACTTTCCCGCCAGGTGTGAATTTAAGGAGTAGCGGTATGGTAGTTCCTTCGGTAGCTGCTGGAATTTCCACCGTCTGATGGACCAAGTTTCGTTCTTTTATCACGGGGATTCCCATGCTTTTTATCCCGCTCCAGCCACTTTGTGTCCACCAGTTTTGTAATGTGGTTGCTGTAAACTTGGATTGAAAAGCAGCAGACGTCAACTGTAGTGCCTCTGCATACTTACCTTTCTGGAGATATTCAAAAAATAATGATGTACGCTCCGTTAAAGAGACTAGTTTCTTTTCAGCAGATTGTTCCTCGCTTGTATCTGCGTGAATAGTTGTTGTAAGCGAGAAAGATGAAATGCCTAAAGAAAAGAGTAGGATAAAGGTAAGTGCTAATCTTTGTATTTTCTTTTTTTTAATCATGTTTTAACCTCCAATATGTGATGGCAAAAAACAAGTATGGTAATTAGAATTCTGGTGCGAAAACTTCAAAATATTTGCAAGCAATCTCCAAAACTTGGACATACTAATATTATTATTCTAAAAAAATGTAGATTTCTTCTCTTGTTACATGCATATTAATCGCAGAAATAATCTTTTTTCCTTCACTTTCTATTTTGATTATAGAAAACAAAGCTCTCGTTTTTCTTACTTGATACTTACAAATTCCTTAAGCAGGGGATATTTTAAAATCTTAGCTTGATGGATATGTGACGGTACTCCTATGTTAAGAGATAGCTTAAGGACCGAGGATTATATTGTTTTTATAAAGAGTTGATGTTATGTTTGTTTTGTAACATATGGTGTTTTATGTATGTAGGAGGATTTATTGAAGAAATTATTAATATTGTTTTTATTAGCTACATTTTGTCTACAGATTACAGGATGTTCTAATAATATGGGTGCACTAAGGGAGAAGTCTAAAACTTCAACACTTGTGAAGTCTAAACGCATCAACAAAGGGTGGTACAAACATATGTAATAGTTTGTATCACCCTTTGTTGATGATAGAAGTTATAAGGCAAAATTAATTAGGTTGATAGTAGATATTTTCCATAAAGAAAAGACACCCATATCAGAGTGTCCTTTCTAATAGTTTTTTAGCAGAAGCAACTGCATCCGATAATGATTAATAGTATAAAGAGTACAACAAGTAAAGCAAATCCACCAGCAAAACCACAGCCTTCTCCGCAACTACCACCATAGCCCATAATAGTTTCTCCTTTAGGTAAGAGGATAAAACTAAGGTTCATTCGTGTATTTTAACGGGTTCACTTTACCTTATGTTTTTAAGAATGAATGGAGCAGGTTCTTTTTTATTTTATCGAAAGTAAACTTTTAGCCAGTAGTTTATTTTCATACTATTGATTTTTATGCGTATTTGGTGAAAAATCAAGGAGCTGCAAAAAAATACTATACCGAAATTTAGTTCGGTATAGTAACGTGCATATAAAAGATCCCACTTTGCTATATCCCCAAAAAGAGTCATAAAAATCTATGTTTTTTTAATTCAGTTGCAAACTACAAAACTTCTTTTTAAAGAAATGTATGTACATACAAATTATATTTTATTCCATAACTCTCTAACTTTTGTTCACGATAGTCTGATATTGAAAAAATATAATATTTGGTACGACATCACTTTGTTTTTTTATAAAGTTTTGTAATTAAACTATAATATTGTATTTTTTTTGTATTATTGAAATTAGTAATAATAAAATGTATTATTGAAAAGCACAATTTATAATTCAAGTAATCAGGACTATGCGTCTATTATAATTTGAACATTCAGAAATTATAATATTGTCTAAAAATGAGGTGAGATTCATAGAAACAGTAAATATTAAATGGTATGGAATGTATAGTATAAATGATTTTTATAATAGGGAAGAAGCTTCTAAGAAGGGGATATTTGCAATCTCTAGAGTATGTGCTAAGAATGTAAAATTGCTATATATAGGACAAACCAAAAGAAGCTTTATACAAAAGATAAGGGAACTTAATAAGGAGTGGCCTTTCGATGAGAGCGAATTAAAGATTACATTAGGAATAATAGAATTTCCTAGTGGTGAAATTTACTCTGAAAAGAAGGTAAAAGAGATAAAATCCCTTTTGATTTTACGACATACCCCATTAGAAAACGAAACATCTTTATTATACTATAGAGGGAAATTTAATTTAAAAATTATAAATAAGGGAAGAAGAGGTTTAATTGTTAAAAAGCTTTCTACAGGAGATCTAATGTGGACATAATCGGAATCACCTTTGAATAAAATTGAAGGTTTCTTAAGTGCGGAAGCTTATCAATTTTTAATGTATTAAACTATTTTGAATGACATATGTCAGATGCTTGAAAAAAATAAATTTTATTATGACATGAGATCCTGTAGGAAAGTGTAGTTTATTTCTATTATTTAATGAAATATTAAGAAAATTATAGAGATAATACATAAAGAGTAGAGGAGAAAGTAAACGCGGAGGTTTGAAGAATGGGACAAGTAAGTAGATTTCAAGAAAAACAACAGAATCGTCGTCAAAAGGCAATTTTTAATATTGCATTTACTTTAATATTAGTGACAGTTGGTATAGTGACATACCAGTTATTTACCGCTTCTAATACATCAAAGAAAGCAATTGCTCAAGAAAAGAAAGCAACAAAGATAGAAGAGAAGAAAACTGAAGATAAAGAAACAGCAAAGATAGAAGAGAAGAAAACTGAAGATAAAGAAACAGCAAAGATAGAAGAGAAGAAAACTGAAGATAAAGAA
>NZ_JAKUFQ010000032.1:0-53749 GCF_022663475.1 Bacillus cereus group sp. BfR-BA-01382 | reverse complement strand
TTCTTTTTCATTCTCTTTTTCATCAAATAGTTGAAGAAGCTCACTTTCATCCTTCGCTTCTAATAGTTGCTTGCGAAACCCTTCATCCATTAATAATGTCGATAAACGAGACAACGTTTCTAAATGAGTATTATTCGCTCCTTCACTTGCAGCAATCATAAAGAATAAGTGTGCCGGTTGTCCATCAAGCGACTCATAATTGATACCGCTTACACTTCTACCAAAACAAATCGATGGTTGTTTAACAGCCTTTGTCTTCGCATGAGGTATTGCAATACCTTCCCCTATTCCAGTCGTACTTTGGGACTCCCGCTTTAAAATAGCTTCTTTAAATTCCGTTTTACTATTTAAACGATTTGCCCCGTTTAATTTCTCAACTAATTCATCTATGACAGCTTCTTTATTTGAAGCTGTCATATCCATAATGACTGTATCCCTTTTTAATAGTTCTGTAATTTTCATATGTTGCTTCCCCCTATCGCTTAGCTACAATTACTTGCGACAATAATTCTTCTACTTTTTCCTTCTTACATAAATCAGCTGAAAATGCTGTTGCACTCCCTGTTGCAACGCCGTATTGAAATGCCTTTTCAATATCTTTTGTCTGTTCATATTTGCCTACAAACCCTGCAACAAGAGAATCTCCGGCCCCAACTGAATTAATTACAACACCTTTTGGAACAGTCGCTTCATATATACCTTCTGCCGTAAATAATAAAGCTCCCTCTCCAGCCATCGATACGATAACGTGTTTTACACCTTGTTCAATTAATTTTCTTCCATAAGGTAAAATGTCTTCTACTGTTGAAAGCTCCACTCCAAACAACTCACCAAGTTCATGGTGGTTTGGCTTAATTAAAAACGGCTTATTTTTAATCACATGTTGCAGTGCACTTCCACTTGCATCTACTACTACACGAATACCTTTTTCAGCTCCAAACGCAGCAATTGATTCGTAAAAGGTACTTGGAATAGAGACTGGTACACTCCCAGCGAGTACAACACAATCTCCAGGTTGCATACTCTCAATTTTTTTCATTAACTGTTCGAACTGCTCTTTTGTTACAATAGGACCTTGGCCATTTAATTCTGTTTCTTCTTTCCCTTTTATTTTCACATTAATGCGAGTATCTTCATCTACTTGGACGAAGTTTGTTGTTACACCTTCCGTCTGTAATACCTCTTTAATAAATTGACCAGTAAATCCACCAGTAAATCCAAGTGCTATATTTTTAACACCTAAACGCTGAAGAACACGAGAAACATTAATTCCTTTTCCTCCAGGAAACTTCATATCTTTCTCCGCTCGATTTATTGTTCCTAAATCAAAAGAAGGAACTTGCACTACATAATCAATAGATGGGTTTAAAGTAACTGTATAGATCATTGTTTATCAGCCTCAATTACATTGGTTTGTTTTTTATATTTTTCTAAATCAATTTCTAAATGGTTTGTAATAATATTTGCATCTTCAACATTTGCAATTTTCGCAAACGCAACTTCTGAAAACTTACTTTCATCAATTAAGAAATATCCTTCGTTTGCTAATGTTAATGCCATTTGTTTTAGGAGCGCTTCTTCTGGATCTGGCGTTGTAAAGCCAAGCTGTTCATGTACACCATTTGCACCTAAAAAACATTTATCAAAGCGATACTTCTGCATACTTTCCTGTGCCATAGCACCGATTAAAGCTTTCGTCCTACTCTTCATCATTCCGCCTAGTAAATACGCACGAATATTATTTTCAACTAAAGCTTCAATATGCATAAGTCCATTCGTAACGACAGTAACATCTTTATTGATTAAAAATGGAATCATTTCAAATGTTGTACTCCCTGCATCTAAATAAATACAATCACCTTGTTCAACAACGCTAGCCGCATAATTAGCAATTTGTTGTTTTATTTGAATGTTTTTGGATGATTTTTCAACCATCGTTGGTTCTTGCCCTTTTCCTGTTAAAACAGCGGCACCACCATGAACTCTTTTTAATAACCTTTGCTTTTCCAATTGTGCTAAATCACGGCGAATTGTCGACTCAGAGCTTTCTGTTCTTTCAACTAATTGCTGTAATTTTACAACTTTCTGTTCTTTTACAAGTTGCAATATCATTTGATGACGTTCAGGAGTTAACATTTTATTCACCTCTTCTTTGATTACAGTATAATGAAAACGGTCACAAAAATCAACCATAAACAATCAAAAATAATCACAAACATTCATAAACGCTTATAAAAAGCAAAAAAGAAACCTATTCGATCAAACAATCAAATAGGTTTCTTTTCTAAATTCACTTATAAAGAAGCTTTATATATACTTAGAACATCATCTTTATTTAATTTTTTAAAGTTACCAAATTCACCATACACCATCGCTTTATTAGCCATTATATCAATTTCATTTTCTCCAATACCGTAATCAGCTAATGTTGCTGGTGCTTCAATTGAAGTCCAAAATTGACGCAGTGCCTCAATTCCTTCTAACGCCACTTCTTTATCTGTTTTGCCATCTGTTTCTATATCAAATACACGAATAGCGAACTGTTTAAAACGACTTACATTTTCCTCTACAACATGTTTCATCCAGTTCGGGAATAAAATCGCAAGCCCACCTCCATGCGGTATATCATGAACAGCAGAAACTGCATGTTCAATATTATGAGTTGCCCAGTCACCTCTTACTCCCATCGCTAAAATGCCATTTAACGCCATCGTTCCGCAATATAAAATTGTTTCCCTATGCTCATAATTTTCTAAATCACTTAAAAGCTTAGGTGCTGTTTCAATGACTGTTCTTAAAACAGATTCACAATAACGGTCTTGTAGTTCTGTATTCGTTCCATGATGGAAATATTGTTCTAATACATGTGACATAATATCTACCATACCATAAATCGTTTGATCTCTCGGTACAGATGCAGTATGAACTGGATCTAAAATTGAAAACTGCGGGAATGTAACTGGGCTTCCCCATCCATACTTTTCATTCGTTTCCCAATTTGTAATTACCGAGCCTGCATTCATTTCAGAACCTGTCGCAGCAAGAGTAAGTACAGTGCCAAATGGTAATGCCTCACTAGCAAATGCTTTTTTCGTTACAATATCCCATACATCTCCATCATATTTGCTACCAGCAGCAATCGCTTTCGTACAGTCGATTACACTTCCTCCACCAACTGCTAAAATAAATTCAACTCCATTATCTTTACAAATTTGAATCCCTTTCTTTACAGTTGATACACGAGGATTCGGTTCAACACCCGTCAATTCAAATACTTCTACATTAATATCGTTTAAAATAGAAATTACATTATCATAAATACCGTTTCTTTTAATACTGCCTCCTCCATATACGAGAAGAACCTTCTTACCAAACTGTGGAATTTCAGTTTTTAACTGTTCTAATTGATTTTTACCGAAAATAAGTTTCGTTGGATTACGAAATACAAAATTTTGCATATTTCTTTACCATCCCTTCTATATGAAAAGCAACTATACTTTTGTATACCATATTTTTTTCATTTCACAAAAAGATTTGCTTAACAAAAAAGCCCCAGCCTAAGGGCTGAGACTTTTATTGATAATAAGGTGAGATCATTAAGTAAACAATAACACCAGATAAACTTACATATAACCAAATTGGCATCGTCCAACGTACAATTTTACGGTGACGTGTTAATTGATTTGTAAAACCAAATACAAGTGCAAACAATGCAAGTGGTACAATAATTGCAGCAAGGATAATATGCGTAATTAAAATAATGAAGTACACATATTTAATGAACCCTTCTCCGCCAAAATGTGTTGCTGGCGCCAAGTAATGATACGATAAATAAGAAACACAAAATAGCAACGTCGTTGTAAATGCTGCGAGGATAAAACCACGGTGCATTTTCACATTCTTTTTAATAATAGAGTATAAAGCTGCTAATAAGAATACGAACGTAAAGCTATTAAAAATCGCATTTAACATTGGTAAAATTGTTACATCAAAATGTACTTCTCCTTCATAGCCAACAGGTCCAAAGAACAAAAATAAAATAATCGCATTTACAATTACAGAAAGCGTTATCACAATAGGAGCATAGCTTTTCTGATTTGTTGATTGATCCACCAAAATGGTCACTCCCTCTTCCTTCGAGTATGTATACATAACCTCACTATTTTAACATATTATTCACAGTGTAAATGTGACAATAGTTTGACACAGCAAGACAAGACAAAGAAAAAAATCCTTCTTAATAAAACTTCTTAAGAAGGATTTTATCGCTTTATTATTCAAATAGCAACGCGATTAATTTTTGTTAAAAAATGTATCGCTATATGCTTGAAAAATTTCAGACACTTGATATCCCATTAATGAAATTGCTGTTAATGAAAAGAAACCAATCATAAGAAATCGAAACCACATATAAATCTCCTCCTTGTATTTAGCTTAAAAAACGTTAGCTACCTTACAAGTTGCGTGGCACTCTTCATCATCACTTTCCTTCTTCTTTACAATTGCTGTTATAAATCGAATCATAAAGAATAGTACAAAAGGAAATTGTTCGTAATTCACATTGGCATAGTTTAGCAACGGCTCGCGCTGCACATCGAACGGAGATGAGAAGGAATAGAACATACCTTGCTCTTCCATATATACAATTACAATTTTCATGCAAAATACTATTCCTAGAAACGAAACAATATCTTGCCATTCTGTCGTATATAACAAGTTATACAGCTCTAATACGTACTCTTCCAACATCATCCCCCCCTTCCTTTTTTACCATTCTGCTCGCCTTCGTATAAAAAGTCAAGAAAAAAGTTTATATTCACTATGACAATAGTAATTACTTGTTTCTATGATTATATATGATTCTTTTATAGCGATGATTGGGTGTAACTCTCTTCTAAAACAAGAAATTAGAATCGAACAGATTCCTCATTTTTACTTTCGGAATTCAATACTGTACTATTTTTATTTCTATTAAAAATAAAATAAGAAATTATTATAAGAAGAGTAACAAGTATCGTTAATAGTGCCTGTGAACGTAAAGATTCAATTGCGATCATTGCAACTAAAACTGCTATAATCGCAGCAATTGTAACATATGTTACATATGGAAAAAGCCACATCTTCACTTTCAAATTTTGTTGTTCTGCTTTCCCCATTTTTTTACGTATCTTGAAATGTGAAATTGCTATAACGAGATAAACGAGTAATGCAATACCGCCAGATGCATTCACTAAAAATAAAAATACTTTATCTGGAGATATGTAACTAAAAACAACTCCAATGTAAGCAAAGAAAGTTCCAAATAAAACCGCCCGAACCGGAACACCACTACTATTCAATTTCAAAAATGCCTTTGGTGCATCTCCTCTTTCTGCCATTGAAAAAAGCATTCTTGAGTTCGTATATAAACCCGAATTTAAACAAGAAAGTACAGCTGTTAAAACGATAAAATTCATAATTTGTGCTGCCGCTGGTATCCCTATATGTTCCAATACCGCCACAAATGGGCTTTTTAGTATGTTCGCTGAATTCCACGGAAGGAGTGTAACAACTACAGCGATCGATCCAATGAAAAATACGAGAATACGCCAAATCACACTATTTGTTGCTGTTTTTACTGCTTTTACAGGTTCGGCAGACTCTCCAGCGGCTACAGCAACAATCTCTGATCCCATAAATGAAAATATAACGACGGTAATTCCAAGTAACACCGAACTTATACCATTTGGCATAAATCCTCCTTGCCCTACTAAATTCGAAGTGCCAGGTGCTTCCGTTCCTGGTACAAATCCTAAAATAACAGCAAGACCTAAGCAAAGGAACAAAACAATACTTATTACTTTAATAAATGAAAACCAATATTCAAATTCTCCAAATGATTTCACCGAGAAAACATTCGTCAACGTTAATAAAATCGTTAATATTAAGCTTAATAACCAGAGTGGGATTTCCGGAATCCAGTATTGAATAATACCAGCACCTGCTGTAGCTTCTATTGCAATAACAATTACCCAGAAAAACCAATATAGCCACCCAATTGTATAACCTGCCCATGGACCAATTGCTTCTCTTGCATATGTTGCAAATGAACCACTTGTCGGATTAATAGCTGCCATTTCCCCCAGCATTCTCATAACGAAAATAACTAGAAGCCCTGCTAATGCATATGAAACGATAGAACCAGGTCCTGCCGAATGCACAACCGCACCACTTCCAACAAACAAACCAGCTCCTATTACGCCACCAATTGAGATCATTGTAATGTGGCGTATTTTGAGGTCTTTCTTAAGATTTTTATCCAACTCTTGTACATCCCCTTCCAAACTAAATTTTGAAATTTATGTAAGAGTACTGTGCGAAAGATTTTGTCCTATACTTTAAAATATATCAAAATATTCTGAATTTAACAATTGCAATTCAATCTCCTTCAAAAATTATTTCATTAGGTTTAATACTTTCCCATACACAATTGTTGAGAAAATTATAGTCCTCTTACAAAAGAAAGAATTTTCAGATATCATTAGATAAACAAGATTATACATCTAGACAACTTTTTGTATAGGAGTGTTAATATGTTAAACAAGTTCAAATTTTTTTGTTGTATTTTAGTAATGTTCTTACTACTACCGCTATCCCCTTTCCAAACACAAGCAGCAAACAATTTAGGTTCAAAATTACTCGTTGGATACTGGCATAACTTCGATAACGGTACTGGCATTATTAAATTAAGAGACGTTTCACCAAAATGGGATGTAATCAATGTATCTTTCGGTGAAACTGGTGGTGATCGTTCCACTGTTGAATTTTCCCCTGTATATGGTACAGATGCAGAATTCAAATCAGATATTTCTTATTTAAAAAGTAAAGGAAAGAAAGTAGTTCTTTCAATAGGTGGACAAAATGGGGTCGTTTTACTCCCTGACAATGCCGCTAAGCAACGTTTTATTAATTCCATACAATCTCTGATTGATAAATATGCTTTTGATGGAATAGATATTGACCTTGAATCGGGTATTTACTTAAACGGAAATGACACTAATTTCAAAAACCCAACTACTCCTCAAATCGTAAATCTTATATCAGCTATTCGAACAATCTCAGATCATTATGGTCCAGATTTTCTATTAAGCATGGCTCCTGAAACAGCTTATGTTCAAGGCGGTTATAGCGCATACGGAAGCATCTGGGGTGCATATTTACCAATTATTTATGGAGTGAAAGATAAACTAACATACATTCACGTTCAACACTACAATGCTGGTAGCGGGATTGGAATGGACGGTAATAACTACAATCAAGGTACTGCAGACTACGAAGTCGCTATGGCGGATATGCTCTTACATGGTTTTCCTGTAGGTGGTAATGCAAATAACATTTTCCCAGCTCTTCGTTCGGATCAAGTCATAATTGGACTTCCTGCAGCTCCAGCGGCCGCTCCAAGTGGCGGGTACATTTCTCCAACTGAAATGAAAAAAGCTTTAGATTATATCATTAAGGGCATTCCTTTCGGAGGAAAGTATAAACTTTCAAATCAGAGTGGCTATCCTGCATTCCGCGGCCTAATGTCTTGGTCTATTAATTGGGATGCAAAAAACAACTTTGAATTCTCTAATACTTACAGAACATATTTTGATAATCTTTCCTTGCAAAAATAATAAAAAACAACAATAGGTTACATAACCTATTGTTGTTTTTTATTTATGTAAATTACTTTTTCACTTCTACATGATGAAGAGATTCTTTTTCATCTCTTACATAACTATTCACAAGACTTAAAAGTAATTTACCACCAATTAACATTGCTTGTTCATCAAAATCAGCACGTAGCGCTATCGTCTTCCCAGGTCTTCCACCTTCAATTACGCCGATTACTCCTCTGCTCCCGATATTTGTTTTCACATCAATATGAAAACTTTTTAAGATTTCAGCTATTTTTCTCGGCGTTTCTATTTCTTGAAACGCTAGCTCTGGATATTGATGAAAATCTCTTCGTCATGAAACTATTTGATTATATAAACTTTCCAATTCTTTATGCCATGTTTCTATCCTAGAAATTCCCCTTTCTTTATTTAACACTTTAAACAAAACTTACATAATATTCAGTATTTAACTATTAAAAAAAGAGAACTTTCTCTAAAAGTCCTCCTACTATTCTAGTCACTATTTTGCTTCAACACAAAAATTGAAAGTTCAGGTACACTCCAAAATCTAACAGGCATCCTAGTAGTCCCAATGCCACGATTTACATATAAATATAACGGCTTACTCTTCCCCTCTACTTCATACATACCTTCAACATAGTTCTCAGCTAGTTTGGTAGTAATTAACGGACCTACAAAAGGAATTTGGACTTGTCCTCCGTGACTATGTCCTGACAGTTGAAGATCAACTGGGTAACGATTGATTTTGGTTACAACATCCGGCTCATGTACTAATAACATGTTGAAATCATTTTGTTTCAAGTTTTTTAAAGTTGAACCTATTTGCGGCTTCCCTAATAGAAAATCATCCAAACCTGATATTGTAATATATTTGCCGTTTTCCACTTTAATTTTCTGCACTTCATTTACTAATACAGAAAAACCAGCTTCCTCCATATATTTTTTGTAAAATAAACTACCGCCCCCGCCCCTATCATGATTCCCAAACACAGCATATTTCCCTAAGGGAGCGTAAATTTTCTGCAAAATAGCCTTCGCTTCTTCTCTTTCCGCACTATAAGACCCAAATTTATCTATTAAATCTCCAGTAAAAACTACTATATCTGGATGTAATTCATTCATCTTCTCCACTAAATGTTCAAGTTGTTTCAGTGTAAACTCTGGTCCTAAATGTACATCTGAAAACTGTAATATTTTTTTATTATTAAATTCTTTAGGAATTGCAGAAGCTTCTATTTCATTCCACGTAACTGTTACTAATTTTCGTTCTATTTCTGTCGCATAATAATACAAACTTACTGGTATCATTAATATACTTATAAAAATAATAATAAATATCTTTACGATTGATTTTTTTCGTTCTTTTTTTACATGATTCGTATTCATGTTTTCACCTCTAGAAACACTTTAAATCCTTATTGTTACATTAATGTGACAACATGAACAATGTTATCAATATGTCGTTCCCTCTCTATTCACTTTGACAATTTTATACAGAAGTCATAACATATTTTTATAATACGTAGATTTTTGAATTTTTTCTATTCATTCCATCATTTTATTACGGAGGGGTTATTCATGTCTGTATTTACACCAGAAGAAATTACGAAACTTGCTGCGAATTCAGGAAGGAAAAAAGGTCATTTATCATTGCTCCCTATACTAATTCTTGGTTTTTTTGGTGGTGCTTTTATCTCATTAGGGTATTTACTCGATATTCATGTTATTGGGACAATGCCAAAATATTGGGGATCATTTTCTAGTTTTCTAGGCGCTGCTGTATTCCCTATTGGTCTTATTCTCGTTATTCTTGCAGGCGGTGAACTAGTTACTGGTAACATGATGACAGTTTCTATGGCCTGGTTCCAAAAGAAAATTACTTTATTTTATTTCATACGAAATTTAGTTATTGTTACATTTAGCAATTTCATAGGAGCTGTATTCGTAGCCTATTTTTTCGGTCATATCGTCGGCTTAACTGAAGGAGCTTTTTTAGCGAAAACTATTTCTATCGCTCAAGCGAAACTACAAGATACACCATTGCAAGCATTTATTTCTGCAATCGGATGTAATTGGCTCGTTTGTTTAGCTGTTTGGCTCAGTATGGGAAGTAAAGAATTTATCGGAAAGATTATCGGTATTTGGTTCCCAGTTATGACTTTTGTTGCGATTGGATTTCAACACGTTGTAGCCAATATGTTTGTCATCCCAGCTGCGATTTTTGCCGGTCATTTCACTTGGGCTGAATATTTTCCAAACTTTATTTTTGTTTTCTTTGGAAATTTAGTAGGGGGTATGTTATTTGTAGCACTACCTTACTTCATATCTTATAATAAGAAACTACCTTCTCATCAAGAGAAGACTGAAATGAGGAACAAATCTCTATCCGCTTAAATGGAATGTCTATAAAGTGTCCTAAAAAATATTACAAATTTCATTTTTTTTGCGAATATATGTACGTACACTTGTTCTCGAATGTTTTATACGTTATAATAACAACTTAAATAGCATTATTTACATATGAGGTGAAAAACATGAACAAAACAGAATTAATTAAAAACGTAGCACAAAATGCTGAGATTTCTCAAAAAGAAGCTACTGTAGTTGTACAAACTGTAGTAGAATCAATCACTAACACTTTAGCTGCTGGTGAAAAAGTACAACTTATCGGATTCGGTACATTCGAAGTTCGCGAAAGAGCTGCTCGTACAGGCCGTAACCCACAAACTGGTGAAGAAATGCAAATCGCAGCTTCTAAAGTACCTGCTTTCAAAGCTGGTAAAGAACTAAAAGAAGCTGTAAAATAATGAAAAATATCCTTCTCATTTATGAGAAGGATATTTTTTTCATAACATAATTAATAAAAATCTGACCATTATGCTGTTTCTTTTGTTCTTTTATGCAAATAAAACCTTTACTTTTAAAAAAAGGTTTTGCGGTAATGCTCGCCTCTGTATATATCTCCCTATGCCCCAATTTCACTGCTTCTTTTTCTAACATCTGTAGTATGTATGAAGCGACTCTTTTCCCTTGATAATCTTTATGTGTAAATAAACGATCTACGTAATGATCATCGTTATAATCCCCAAATCCCAATATCACACCGTTATGATCCGCTACATAACTAATATTCTTCTCTAAAGACTTTAACCAGCTTTCTCTATCTAGTCGATTTGGTGCCCACGCCTGTAGCTGTAACTCATTATAATCTTTTGCATTAACCGTATGAACTGTCTCATAGAACAATTGTAATACTTGCTCTAAATCTTCTTTCTGAAATGTTCTAACTATAATATCTTTTAACATATATAAGTCTCCTTACCAAACTACCTCTTAACTTTTCTACTACATACGATTCCATATTTCTTCTTTATTATATCGTTTTAATTTCTATACGAACAAAAAAACAATACTTATTCAAAGTATTGTTTTTTAATTCTATTCAATTACTTTAATGTAGCTTTTTAAGACTTTAATTTAACTCTTTGTAATCTTAATGCATTTAATACAACGGATACAGAACTAAATGCCATCGCTGCTCCAGCAACCCAAGGTGCTAAGAAGCCTAATGCCGCGATTGGAATTCCTAACGCGTTATAAGCTAATGCCCAGAATAAATTTTGTTTAATATTTCTTATCGTCATTTTACTCATAAAGATCGCATCAGCAATACTATTTAAATCCCCACGGATTAACGTAATATCTGCCGCTTCCATCGCTACATCCGTTCCTGTTCCAATTGCCATACCGATATCCGCCGTAGCAAGAGCAGGAGCATCATTTATTCCATCTCCAACCATTGCTACTTTCTTACCTTGTGCTTGAAGTTTTTTCACTTCTTCTGCTTTTCCTTCTGGCAATACTTCTGCAATTACGTGATCAATACCAACTTGCTTTGCAATCGCCTGAGCAGTTTGTGTATTATCTCCTGTAATCATCACAACGTCTAGACCCATTTTTTTCAGTCTTGCGATAGCTGCTTTTGAAGTATCTTTCACAGTATCTGCAACGGCAACTATACCGGCATATTCTTTATCGATTGCAATAAGCATTGCTGTTTTTCCTTCTCGTTCTAGCGCTTCCATTGATTTAGAAACTTCTTCAATATCAATATTGAATTCCTTCATTAATCGACGTGTGCCAATTAATAATTGTTTTCCTTCTACAACTGATTCGATACCGAATCCTGGAATCGCTTCAAACGTTTCTGAACTTGGGATATCAATTTTCTTTTCTTTAATTCCTTCTACAATCGCTTCTGCAAGTGGATGTTCAGAATTTCTTTCTGCTGCCCCTACTAAACGTAGTATTTCTTCTTCACGGAATCCATCTGCTACAATTACATCTGTTAACACCGGCTTCCCGTTTGTCACAGTACCTGTTTTATCTAGAATAACTGTATCTAATCGGTGTGTTGCTTCTAAATGCTCCCCGCCCTTAAATAAAATACCATACTCAGCCGATCTTCCTGATCCTGCCATAATAGATGTAGGCGTTGCAAGCCCTAATGCACACGGACAAGCGATAACAAGTACGGCAATCATTTTCTCAAGTGCTCCGCCAAAATCACCAGGTGTAACAAATAGCATCCACACTGCAAATGTGATAATTGCAATCACAACTACAACTGGTACGAAAATACCTGAAATTTGATCTGCTACCCTTTGAATAGGAGCTTTTGAACCTTGAGCCTCTTCTACTACTTTAATAATTTGAGCTAATGCAGTATCTCTGCCTACCTTAGTGGCTTTCACTTTTAAAAACCCATTTTTATTTATTGTAGAACCGATTACTCCATCTCCAATTGTTTTATCAACCGGAATACTTTCGCCTGTTAACATCGATTCATCTATCGCTGACTTTCCTTCTACAATTTCCCCATCTACTGGGATTTTTTCACCAGGCTTTACATAGACGATATCACCAGCTACTACTTCTTCAATCAAAATTTTTATTTCTGTTCCATCTCGCACAACTGTAGCTGTCTTCGCTTGTAAACCCATCAATTTTTTAATCGCTTCTGATGAGCGCCCTTTTGCTTTCGCTTCAAATAATTTACCTAAAATAATTAATGTAATAAGTACCGCACTCGTTTCAAAATATAAATCTGTCATATGTTCCGAAGAACCAATAGATTGAATACTTAAATATACACTATAGAAATAGGCGGCCGACGTTCCAAGCGCCACGAGAACATCCATATTAGCACTTTTATTGCGTAACGCTTTATAAGCCCCAACATAAAACTGTCCACCAATGATAAATTGAACAGGAGTTGCAAGTGTTAGTTGCACCCAAGGGTTCATTAACATATCTGGTAAATAAATAAACGAAGTAAATGAGAAATGACTAACCATTGCCCACAATAATGGGAAAGATAAAATAAACGAAATAATAAACTTCTTCTTTTGTCGCTCAATTTCTTGTAATCGATGATCAGTTGATGCATCTTGATCATCTGGTTTCACTTCTAATTTATATCCTAGCTTCGTAATCACGCTCTTCATTTCATTTACATTAACTTCATCAGGATTAAAGTCTACTGTGGCTGATTCTAAAGCAAAATTTACTGTCGCCTTGTTCACACCATCTAACTTATTTAAACGCTTTTCAACTCTATTTGCACATGCTGCACATGTCATTCCTGAAACAGTAAATTCAGCTTTATCACTTACAATTCCATATCCTAACGATTCAACTTTTTCTTTAAATTGTTGCGGATTTGTTTTAGTTGGATCGTACATTATTTTTGTTTTTTCAAGCGCAAAATTTACATTTGCCTCATGAACACCTTCTACTTTTTTTAGACCTTTTTCAATTCTATTTGCACATGCCGCACATGTCATTCCTGATATTTGAAGATTGGCCTCTTTTTTTTCATTCATGTCTCTCACCTCTATATACCCTTATGAGGTATAATTATTAGCAAAATAAATCGTACTTCATTTAAAGTACGATTTATCTCCATATCTAAAAATAATTATTGAACATCGTATCCTTGATCTTCGATTACAGCAACGATATCTTTTAATGTTACAGCAGACGAATCGATAGTAACTTCAACAGTTCCTTCTGCTAATTGAACCTTCACTTGTTCAACACCGTTTAGCTCTTTCACACTGCTTTCGATAGCATTTACACAATGTCCACAAGACATACCTTCAACTTGTAATGTTAACTGTTCCATTTAAAATCCTCCTCTTGTTTATTCATTGTTTGTTAATCACAATTACATCTTACCATACCCCCCTAAGGTAATCAATGGTTTTATATCATGATTTTTCAATTATTTTCTAAAAGTTTATTTTACACACACTTTTTCACTACAATACACCAAAATCCAATATAAGGGTAAACAAAAAAACAAGCCAGTTAAATACTAGCTTGTTTTTACGCTTTTGAAAAACGTTCAAATACTGTCATTAATTCTTCAATTGCTTCGTCACCATTTCCATTTTTAATAGCTCCTGAAACACAATGACTCGTATGATTTTTGAGAACGCCCATTCCTACTTTTTTCATCGCTGCATTAATCGCTGAAATTTGCACTAAAATATCCACGCAATAACGATCATTTTCAATCATATTTTGAATACCGCGAACCTGTCCTTCAATTCTCTTTAATCTATTTATAATCTGTTCTTTTTCTTTTTCTGATCTATGTGTTACTGCTTCATTCTCTTTATGATCCATATTATCACCTTCTTAAAGTTTCTCTTCATCCAATAAAACAATTGTTTTTATGAGTATACCAATTATAGCATTAAATATCTACGCATGATACCCCATAAGAGTATATTTACACTTTATGCCTATTCTTAACAACTTATTAGCTTCTCAGCCTCAATTATCATGATACCCTTTCCTTTTTTCAAAAAAATAATAAGAGGGGATTATCCATCCCCTCTTATTATTCATCCATAAATACAAAAGTCTCAATTTATACGTGTATAAATTGAGACTTTTTTCCTTCTATATATAATTATTGCTGATCACATACTTTTTCATCATTCACTACTGAAGTTCCTTCCACGGTTACCGTATGAAAACAGTCATTTACACGAACTGTCACAACATTATCTTGCCGATCAATAACATGATATTCATTAAAATTTTTATTCAGAGCACTGCGAATTTGTTCTCCTTCATAAATTGGAATTCCATGTGATAAAACCCAAATAAGCCCAGCGATAGCAAGAATAGTTTTCATACGATCTACCTCCTTGAAAATATAGTGAACTTTTAATCCATGCTTTTGCAGCTCTACGAATCATGATTGGAATGAACTAAGCTTTTTTGGAAATAAGTTCATTTCGTCTATTTTATGTTTATGCTAATTGTGACCGAATTGTGACAACTTTTTGTCTCTTTAGACGAAAAGTTGAAACAAAACGTTCAAAAAGGACAATTCTACATATCAAAAAAGGTTATGGAACGTTTCATCCATAACCTTTTTAAGTCCAATCCTACAACTCATCCACCGTACTTCATGTGATCTTTGTAGAGTTGTTTTATTTTCATTCATTGACATCAAAGCAAAACTTCGAAAATACTTCCCACACAAGTTCATTTCTGCTACTTACCCCAGTCTTTTCAAAAATGGATTTTAAATGATCTTGTACCGTGTATATAGATATACAAAGTTCTTGGGCTAATTCCTTTGTCGACATACCTGTAAGAATTTTACGTATTACTTGCTTCTCACGTATTGTAAAACTATAAGCTTCCATAATAAGTGGAAAAATCTCTTCCGGTCTTGCTCTTTCGAATAGAACAATATAACCACCTTGAAAACTACTTGTACGTTCTAACTTACTAGCCCGAATGATTAAAAAATGGCCATAGGCTAAAGGTAGACAAACGTTTTCTTCTCTATTCATACACCCTACATTATACTCGTTAGCCTTTACTTTCGAACAAACCGCACGTATTGGCCTTGGTATTTCTTTTATATTTAACTGTTCATGCTTTCTAAGATTTGAAAGCCACTCGCTGCCACCTTGATTCCAATATAATACACTAAAATCCTCACTTACTATAATCGTACCTGTGCCTATCACCTTCTCTTCTGAAAAAGGTATAGAAACTGTCTTCTTTAAAGCCTCTCCAGCGATTGGGACTATCGTTGCTAAGTACTTACAATCATCGATATGAAAAGCGGGACTTATACTTCCTCGAAATAAACTAAGATGGCCATAACATTTCCCCTTACTCATACAAACGCCCCTTAATTCATCTCCAAAACTTGCTGGTTTTAAAATATTTCGGTATCTAGAGCTTTTCTTTTGTTCACCATTTGTCGCCATACTTAGAGAAGCAACATGAGGAGAGTGTTCTGTTAAACATTTAAATTTATTAAAATCATCTTCTAAAAATTCATTCATAAACAATTGTGGATGAATCTTTTCAACACTCTCATCGGTAAATGCCCCAGTAGATAAAAAAGAAATTGGGTCTATAGTTGTAAAACAAGCGGCGTCAAAATCAATAACTTTACGTATCAAGTGGAGAAATGACTCTTGAAATGATCTTATAGAACTTATATGATTCGCTACCATTTTAATTTCTTTCATTGTTTTTTCATGCATCCTCTTCCCCCCCAGATTTACGGGATTGTTCCCCTTCATAATTTCATTTCATAATAAACCTATAAAACACATACTTAGGAGGTTAAAAATGAATTGGAATGATACTACCGTAAATTCATATGAACAAAGAATTCCATGTAAAATCCCAGGCTACTACCACCTATATGAAATGATGAACCATTTTTTATTTACTACACTCCCTATAAAAAACATGAATCCAAATTTACTAGTTATAGGTGCTGGTGGCGGACAAGAAATTCTCTCAATAGGCAAACAAAATAACAACTTATCTTTTACAGGGGTCGATCCATCTGAAAGCATGCTACAGTTAGCTAAAAAAAGAATTAAAAACGAAGGCATACAAAACCATGTTCATCTTGTACATGGAACTATCCATACATTATTACCAAATCAGTTATTTGACGCTGCCACCTGTATGCTCGTCCTGCACTTCATTCCAACTAATAAGGAGAAAAAAGAACTTATTAATGATATTAGTAATCGCCTAAAGCCTGGTGCGCCATTCTTTCTCGCTTCAATAAATGGTGTGCCCCATACAAGTATGTTTTCTACACAATTACATGCTTGGCGCAATCATATGATGCAAAATCAAATTCCATTAGAAGATTGGGACCGATTTGAAAATTCTTTTGAAACAGAAATATTTCCTATTTCCGAAGCTAATTTATTAACTATTATCGAGGAATGTGGCTTTACTCAAATGACTCGCTTTTTCACTAGTTTTTTAATTGATGGATACGTTGCCTTTAAACAATAAGGAAAAAAGGTAAGCAATTGCTTACCTTTTTTCCTATACGTAACTAATAAATCTCAATCCTTTACTTAAAGACGTCGGCACAACAGATGCATGATTCTCTCCTTCAGCTTCATAAAACTTAAATTTAAGTTTATCGTGGTTTACTTGGAGAAGGCGCTCTGATAATTCATTTGCACCTACAACCATATGCTCTCGTTCTAGTGACCCAACTGTAAGGAACACTCCTGTTTCAAACTTAGCATTGTTTAATTCATGTATAAGGTTCTCTTCTTTTTCAAGTACAGATTTATTATTCCACCATATAGATGGACTACTAATAAAATAATTTTGAAAAGCATTTAAGTTTGTAAATAGTATATGGAGAGCAAATAGTCCACCTAAAGAATGCCCAAATAACGTTTGCTTACCTTTATCAATCTCAAAATTCTTTTCAATTTGTGGTTTCAGTTCTTCTTCAATAAAAGTAAAGAAATTATGTGCTCCTCCTGTTTTAGGCCACGGTTTACCATCTGGTTTTAAAGGAGCATCTTTTGAAATTACGCTAGGCGTAAAATCATAGCATCTTTCTTCCCCTGAAAATGCGCCTTCAATTGGATAACCCACTCCTACTATAACAGCTGGTGAAACACCGGTTTTTTCCGCTCTTACTGATTGTATTTTAACTGCTTCATGAAATGTTTGAAAAAAGGCATTGCCATCTAATACGTAAATGACAGGATATCCTGAATCCGGTGCTGGTTGCCTCGGCTTTGAAATATGAATTTGATATTCTTTACCTTTTAATTTTGAATACATTTTCCACTGCTCTGTATTAGATGTTATAATCTGCTGTTTTTCAACTGTAGTATTCACCCTATCCCCCCCTTTTTAACTTGTTACATATATTTCGATTTTTTCTTCTTGAGATACAACGCTATCATAACCGAAACAAACAGGAGCCCCGTTATACGGATCAATCATGACACGCGCATCAATATGAAATACTTCTTTTAACACTTCATTTGTAATGATTTCTTCTGGGCTACCAGTTATAACAATTTCTCCTTCCTTCATTGCAATAATTTCATCTGAAAACCTTGCTGCATGATTAATATCATGTAATACCATAACAACCGTACAATTATGTTCTTTATTTAACTTCTCCACAATTTGTAATACATCTAATTGATGAGACATATCAAGGTATGTAGTTGGCTCATCTAATAGCAACACTTCTGTCTCTTGTGCTAATGCCATCGCTAGCCATACCTTTTGTCTTTGACCGCCCGATAAATTTGCAATTTGTCTCGTCCGAAATTCAGAAGTTTTCGTTATATCTAATGCCCAATCAATCATTTCTTTATCTTTTGTCGTTAACTTATTTACGTTATTTCGATGTGGATAGCGTCCATAAGAAATTAATTCTTCCACTTTAAGTTCACCTGGTGCAATTGGCGTTTGCGGGAGTAAAGCTAACTGCTTCGCAATTTCTTTCGTTGGAATTGTATGTAAATCTTGCCCTTGCAAATATACTTTTCCGCTTTTTTGTTTTAAAATTCTTCCCATTGTTTTTAACAATGTCGATTTACCGCAACCGTTTGGACCTATAATTGTCGTTACTTTTCCTTCTTGTATTTCCACATTTAAATCGCGAAACACTGTAAGCTTTTCATAACTTGTTTCTAAATTTTTTGCACTTAAAATACTCACTTTTATTCCTCCTCTTACGCTTTCGCCTTATAAAGTAAATATAAGAAATACGGTACACCGACAATAGAAATAACGATTCCAACTGGTAGCTCTACAGGTGTGAAAACTGTTTTCGCAATAAAGTCTGAAGCAATTACAAGAAACATTCCTATTACGCCGCACGTAGGAATTATATACTTATGTTGAATACCGACAAGTCTTTTCGCTATATGCGGTGCCATTAGTCCAATAAAACCGATACTCCCTGAAACAGCAACACATGCGCTCACAAGTCCGATACTGCTTAACAGTAAAATCGATTTCTCTCTTTCTACTGAAACACCTAAACTTGTAATACTCGTTTCTTCCAATTGAAATAAATCTAATAAATAAGCTTTCTTTTGTATAAGCGGAATTAAGATAATAAGCCATGGTAACATAGCCACAATATACTTCCAGTTTGCACTATATATACTTCCAGACACCCACACTGCAGCCATCTCGAAATCGGTTGACTTCATTTTGAGTGATAAATACATAGAGAATGCTCCAAACCCTGAACCGATTGCAATCCCTGTTAATAACAGTCGTTGCGAATCTAACTTACCGTTTTTCCAAGAAAACAAATAAATGATTAGCGCTGCACCTAATCCACCTATTAAACCAAACATAGGCATCATCATTATAGAAATCCAATCTGTGCTCTTTAGTTGCCCTTGAAAGAAAAACATAAAAATAACGATGGCTGTTCCTGCTCCGGCGTTTACGCCTAAAATACCTGGGTCTGCCAATCCATTTCTTGTAATCCCTTGAATAACGGCACCCGCAACACCAAGGCCTAATCCTACTAATCCAGCAATTACAATACGCGGAAGGCGAAACTCAAAAATAACTAAATCATGTTCTGGTACTGGATCAATTCTAAAAAGTGTTTTAAATACATCTGTAATCGTAATATCAAACGTACCATTCGTTAAACTAATGTAAATGGCACATAGTATTAAAAATACAATAATCCCCATCGTCATTCCAAAACGTTGACTTGAACTTTTAAGCATGTCTCTCTCCTCCTCTTGTACGAATTAAATAAAGGAAGAAAGGAATTCCAATTAAAGATGTTACGACTCCAATTGGCGTTTCAAATGGATAATTTACAAATCTACTTAAAACATCACATAACGCTAAGAAAACGCCACCAATAACGCCTGCACATGGCAAAATCCACTTATAATCTACCCCAATTATAAAGCGAGTAATGTGCGGAATAATTAAACCTACAAAACCAACTTTCCCCACTAAAGCAACTGCTGTTCCTGTTAAAAAGATAACTGATAAAATTGCCATCGCTTTAACTAGTTTTGTACGCTGCCCTAAATTAATAGAAACCTCTTCGCCTAATGAAAGAATGGTAATAGATTTTGATATTAACAGCGCTAAAATTATTCCAATTATCCCAAACGGTATCGTGATTTTAATGATATTAGGATCTACTTGATCTAATTTTGCATTAAACCAAAAACTAACATTTTGAGAAATTTGAAAATATGAAGCCATTGCAGCCGATACACTGCTTAAAAATGTTCCAATAACTGTCCCTATAATCGCTAACCTAACTGGTGATAAGCCATTTTGAAGGAGCGAACCAAAACCAAACACGATACCGGCTCCTAGTGCAGAACCAATCATTGAACATAAAACCATACCAATTGATGACATTCCCGGAAGAAAGATCATACAAAGTGTAATAACAAAGGCAGCGCCATCCGTCACACCCATAATAGAAGGGGATGCAAGATAGTTTCTTGTCATCCCCTGCATAAGTGCTCCTGATATGGCTAGAAATGCTCCGACTAAAAGAGCTGCAACTACCCTTGGTAAACGTGAAGTAATAATAATATTATGATTTACATCGCTTGAATCAAAATGAAATAATGCGTTCCACACTGTTTCAGCATCAATACTTTTCGCCCCATACAAAATCGAAAGTATAACTGTAAATAAGATGAGTATGGGTGCTATACATAATATGGTTACTGGTACTGCATTTGTTTTCTGCATATCATTCAACGCACCTTACTTATTGTATTATTTAGATAAATTTTTCACTGCTTCTTTTAAGAATGCTGTTTTACTCCAAGCAGTACCACCTTGTGCCATTGGATCTACAACATTTACAAATACTTTCTTTTCCTTCGCAGCATTCATACTTTGCCAAATTGGATTACTTTCAATTTCTTCTAACACTTTCGGGTTTTTATTTTCACTTGCCTCATATTGTAAGAAAATATAATCTGGGTTAAGTTCAGCAAGTTTTTCAAATGAAATTTTCTCTTGTGCTTTTACAGTTTTCAATTGTTCTGGAGCAGTTAGTCCAAGATCTTTATAAATTACAGGGTTGAAGTATACTCCATCTGGATATAAGAATAATTCGTTTGCTCTTAATCTAATGACAAGTACTTTTTTATCTTTTAACTTATCTCCTAGTTTTGCTTTTGCTTTTTCAGCGTCCGAATTGTAGTCTTTAATAATTTTTTCTGCTTTATCTTTTTTACCAGTTAATTCTCCCATTAACTTTAAGTTATCTTCCCAATTTGTTGAAACGTGTGATACCGGGAATGTAGGAGCTACTTTCGTAAACTTTTCAGCTGTTTCTGCTGGGAATTTCGTACTCGATGTAATAACATCTGGTTTTAATTGTAGTAATGTTTCGAAATTTGGTTGCATTTTCTCACCAACAGATTTCGCACCTTCTAACTCTTTTTCAAGGTATTTTGGTAATTTACCACCTACAGTAATGGCACCAACTGGTTTAATTCCAAGTACCGCCGCATCTTCCATTGACTCTAAACTAGCTGTCGCAATTTTATCTACTTTTGCTGGCACTGTATATTCTTTACCTAAATATGTAATTTTTCGTTTTTCATCTTTTTTCGTTTCCGTAGCTTTTGTCTGTTGTTTTTGCTCGCCTGAAGTTTTATCCGCACTATTACATGCCGCTAAACCTACACTTAAAACTGTAATCATCCCTAAAGTAAATAATTTCTTGTTCATCTTTATATGTCTCCTCTCGAATTTTCAAACTATATTCTCAATAAAATTTAACTATATGAACCTTGTCTCAAATATATATTTCATTAGATTAATAATTTTATCCAGAACTCATTCACGTTCACTTCCCCTAGACTATAATTCTTTTACACCTTCACCACTTGATAACCGTTTCTACTGATAATGATTATCGTTACTAAGTATATATTTAATATGAAATTATTTCAAGAATGATTTGAAAAATTTTAACAAACTGAATTAAAAAAAGAAGTATCCGCCTGATTTTAGGGAGATACTTCTTTTTTTAGAAATTTATATGTAATTCAACTGGACAATGGTCTGATCCCATTACTTCACTATTAATTTTCGCTTCTGTTATTTGGTCTTTCATTCTTTCCGAAACAACAAAATAATCTAAACGCCATCCGATATTTTTCGCTCTCGCGCCCATACGATACGACCACCACGAGTATGCACCTTCTTGATCAGAATAAAGGTAACGATACGTATCAATAAATCCTTCTTCTAAAATACATGTAAATTTCTCTCGTTCCTCATCGGAGAATCCAGGGTTTTTACGATTACTTTTTGGATTTTTCAAATCGATTTCTTTATGAGCAACATTTAGGTCTCCACAAAAAATAACTGGTTTTTTCTCATCTAATCGTTTGATATAGGATCTGAAATCATCTTCCCATTTCATTCTGTAATCTAATCGTTCTAATCCACGTTTTGAATTTGGTGTATATAACGTGATCATGTAAAAATCTTCGAATTCTAATGTAATAAGTCGCCCTTCTTGATCATGCTCTTCAATTTCTAAGCCGTATGTAACAGAAAGCGGTTCTTTTTTTGTAAAAATAGCCGTTCCCGAATACCCTTTTTTCACAGCGTAATTCCAGTATGTATAATATCCCTCTAGATTTAAATCAATTTGGCCACTTTGCAATTTAATCTCTTGCAGACAAAATATATCTGCATTAGATTCTTCGAGATATTCTAAAAATCCACCCTTTGCAATAACTGCACGTAAACCATTTACATTCCATGAAATTAACTTCACTTATAGTCCTCCTCTTGATGTTCACTTTCAAAGTTCATGCTATCACAAAATAGAAAAACAATCATATGTTCATCTTTGTAATCTTGCTCTTACATTTGTAAATACGTACATACGCACTTTATTCAGGTTATACTACTTTCAGAGGTGATGTTTTTGCACAATGAAGGGTTAACATTAACGAGTGAGTATTGGCATGCAATTATTCATAATGATTCTTCCTATGATAGCAAATTCTTTTATGCTGTGAAATCAACTGGAATCTTTTGCAGGCCATCATGCAAATCAAGAATACCGAATAGAAACAATGTACGAATTTTTCATCATGCAGAACAAGCATTAAGTGAAAACTTTCGCCCGTGCAAACGTTGTAAGCCAAACGGGATCACTTTACCTAATGAAGAGTGGGTAGAACAAATTAAAGACTATATCGAAAAGCATTATGACGAATCCTTAACTCTCGACATGCTTGCGGAAATGTGTCATGGTAGCCCTTTTCATTTACAGCGTACTTTCAAAAGAATAATAGGGCTAACTCCTATAGAATATATACAACAATTCAGGGTTCTTAAAGCAACCGAATACCTTTTACACACAAATCAATCTATTAAAGAAATTAGTACTGCTGTCGGGATAGAAAACCCAGAGTATTTCGCAACTTTATTTAAAAAGAAAACCGGATTTACTCCTACTGAATATCGAAAAAAGAACGAAATGAAAGAGGGATACGATAATGAATTCCTACAAAAATAATTATATATATTGGACGCTACTTACACATAAAAATTGGCGATTTCATATTGCTGCAACTGAAAATGGACTATGTTTCATTGGATCACAAGACGAAAACTTTGAAGAATTAAATATATGGGCTAGAAAAAAACTGCCCCAACATATATTGATCCATAGTCCAGATTACTTGCAAATATATACGAAAGAAATTATCGAATATTTAGAAAGCAAGCGAGAAACTTTTACATTCCCTATCGATGCTTATGGAACTAATTTTCAATCATCTGTTTGGAATGCGGTACGTGAAATTCCTTATGGAAAGACCTATTCTTATACAGAAATTGCTGAAAGAATTCAAAAACCTAAAGCTGTGCGCGCCGTTGCTTCTGCTATTGCTGCTAACCCTCTTCTTATTACCATTCCTTGTCACCGCGTTATTGGGAAGAATGGGAAACTAACCGGATTTAGGGGTGGATTAGAAATGAAGAAAAAATTGCTTACATTAGAAAAGTTGCAGGTGGAATTCATATGACAGCAGAATATAATAGCGCATTATCTATAGCAGTTCCAAAAGAATTTTGTTTCCAAGAAAATTTACGTTATCTATCACGTTCTAACAATGAATGTATGTTCCATATTGAAGATAACAAAATTTATAAAGTTATCCCTGTTCAAGATATAAATCCTTTAGTTGAAATTAGTGTGAATACAGATGGCAATATTCAAATACTTTGTTTAGAAGAATCATTCACATCTGAAAAATCGATACGTGAAGCTGTAGCTAACTATGTAAAAGGATGGTTTGATTTAACTACTGATTTAGCCCCCTTTTATACATTAGCTAAACATGATTTACTCCTTCAAGGACCAATTGAACAATATTATGGCCTTCGTACTTTAGGTATTCCAGACTTATTTGAGGCACTTTCCTGGGGAATTATCGGTCAACAAATTAACCTAACATATGCTTATACGCTAAAAAGAAGATTAGTTGAGCAATTTGGAAGTTATGTAGAATGGGACGGTAGAAAGCATTGGATATTCCCATCACCTGAAACAATTGCAAATCTACATGTAGAAGATCTCCAACAATTAAAAATGACGACTAGAAAATGTGAATATTTAATCGGTATTGCGAAGCTTATCACAGAGGGAAAACTATCAAAAGAGGATTTACTGCAAACACAAGATGTAAAGGTTGCTGAGAAACAATTAACCGCTATCCATGGTATAGGCCCATGGACTGCCAACTATGTTTTAATGCGTTGTTTAAGATTTCCTTCAGCTTTTCCAATTGATGATGTTGGTCTGCATAATGCAATTAAATTTATAACAGGTTCCGAAAATAAACCGACTAAAAATGAAATAAAAGATTTCGCGGCAAACTGGGCTAATTGGGAGTCTTATGCGACTTTTTATTTATGGCGAGTACTATATTAAAAGAACCAAGTAGCACATTCGTACTACTTGGTTCTTTTTTAAGCTTGCTCCTCAAAACGTCTTGCAATTTCTACAATAACTTGAACGGCTTTTTCCATATTATCTACCGAAACATACTCAAATTTACCGTGATAGTTTTCACCACCAGTGAAAATATTCGGCGTCGGTAATCCCATATATGATAATTGTGATCCATCTGTGCCTCCGCGAATCGGATGAATATTTGGTTCAATGTCTAAACTTTTCATTGCTTCATATGCAATATCAACAATTTCTCTTACCGGTTCAATTTTTTCAAGCATGTTATAGTATTGATCATTCATTTCTAAGACGACTGCATCTTCACCATACTTTTCTTGCATATTCTTCACAATATTTTTAACGTTATTTTTACGTGCCTCAAAATTTTCACGATCAAAGTCTCGAACAATATAATACGCTTTACTTTGCTCAACATCACCATTTAAAGAAAGTAAATGATAGAATCCTTCATAGCCTTCTGTATATTCTGGCGCCTCTTCTACTGGTAAATGCCCATTAAACTCCATAGCCAGTTTAGTTGCATTGCGCATTTTATTTTTCGCTGTTCCAGGATGTGTATTCGTTCCGTTAAACGTTAACTTAGCACCTGCAGCATTAAAACTTTCATACTCTAAACCACCTAATGGACCTCCATCCATCGTATAAGCGAATGATGCACCAAACGCTTCTACATCAAAATGCGCTGGCCCACGACCAATTTCTTCATCCGGTGTAAATGCTACTCTTATTTTCCCGTGCTTAATTTGCGGATTATGTATTAAATGGTTCATTGCAACCATAATTTCTGTAAGACCAGCTTTATCATCTGCTCCTAGAAGTGTTGTACCATCAGTTGTAATAATGGTATGCCCTTTATATGATGGTAATTCCGGGAACTGCTCTGGTGTTAACACAACATTTAGCTCTTCATTTAACGTAATTGCATTACCATCAAAATTTTCATGAATTTGTGGCTTGACGTTTTTCCCTGTAAAGTCTGTTGCCGTATCTAAATGAGCTAAAAATCCGATTACAGGAACATCCTTGTCCGTATTAGCTGGAAGTGTTGCCATTACATAGCCATTATCATCCATCATTACTTCTGTTAACCCAATTTCTTTTAGCTCTTCCACTAATAACTTACCAAACTCAATTTGTCCTGGTGTTGTTGGTACTGTATGGCTTTCTTCATTTGATTGCGTATCAATTTTTACATATCTCGTAAATCTTTCAATAAGTTCTTGTTTCAAGTTCATTCACTCCCTTTTACGTTTCTCTCTCCATTATAATCCTTAAAACGAAATATTTTAACTTTTTTGACTGTGAAGATACATATTTCATTTACATTGTTAACATTTTTAAACGAATGATAAAAAGACATAATATTTGTACATTAAAACCGTAACAGGTAACATACATAATTATAAAATATGGGAGGTTTTAAAGATGAGGCTAACTCTCTTTCGCTATTTTCTTTTTTTCTTAGGATTAATTTTCTTTGGCCTTGGAAATGCTCTTGCGGTCAAAGTTAAATTTCTAGGCTTGCACCCTTGGGAAGTTTTAAATATGGCTCTCTACCAAAAGTTTGGATGGACCATTGGTACGTGGAGTGTCATATGTGGGTTATGTCTCGTTCTAATATCTTTACTAGTAGATCGAAAATATATAAATGTCGGTACATTTTTGAATGCACTACTTATCGGTCCCATTATGGACTTTTTCTTACAATCAAACATGCTTCCAGACGCTAGTAATTATTTATGGATAAACTTACTCATTTTATTTTCTGGTATTGCCATTACAGGTATCGGGGGAGGGATGTACGTTGCAGCTGGGATTGGCGCTGGCCCTCGTGATGGATTCATGCTTACTATTTCCGACAAAACAGGACTTTCTATTAGCCGTGCTAGAATCATAGTAGAATGTATTGTACTAGTTGTTGGATTTATGCTAGGCGGTCCTGTTTTCATCGTAACTTTTCTGTACACCTTTATTCAAAGTCCAATCTTTCAGCAATCATTTAAGATGTTTCAAACACTTTTACATACTTTACATAACAAAAAGAAAATTAGTGAACATATTTAAAGTACTGCTTAATGCAAATAAATTCACCCTATTTACGACTCCCGCCGCAAATAGGGTGTTTCTGTTTTTATCTCGCAATTTAAGAATATATAATACTACTCATTCACAATAAAAGTATATACATCATCATAAATACAACCATTTACTTTAATCACATACTTCCCAGGTTTATTAAAACTAATTGTGTATTTATTTAACTGAATTGCTTCTTTATCTCCAGAAAGAATATCAATACTTCTGCCACTTAATACATACAATTCATTTAGATCCATCGTTACATCAATTGTATTGAAATTTTCCACTTTCACTTGCTGTGCTTCCGCAACGCTTACACTTGGTTCTAAAAACAGTAGTCCACTTAATCCAATCGTCCCCGCTAAAGCAACTCCCGCAAACTTTTTAATCTGTTTCATTACAATGACCTCCTTATAGATTTTGCGTAAAGGTGATGTCCCCCTTACACCACAAAGCCTATATGTAATGAAATGAAAAGTAAACGGGGACTGTAAGACAAAATTCTACATCTTTTTCTCCTATTGAATATAAATCCAACGTTTGGAGTTTTGACACATTTAAAATTGTTTCCCTAAACCAATTCCCCCATAATTTATTCAAATACTGAATAATTACTTATTGATTTAACATTCTAAAAATAGTTGATAAAGATGCTTTCTATTCAAAAAAAGACTTTGCTATAAAAGTAACTTTTACAACAAAATCCATGCAACTAATTTTATTCCGCTTTCCATAATCTCTCTACATTCATTAATTGTTCTTCTTTAAACTCCATCTTATATATATCCGGTTTTGACGTATTCATTAAAAATTCAAAACCATATTGTTTATCAAAATAGTTCATCATTAATGTCATGACAAGCCCATGTGTACCAATTACAATTTTGCGTCCTTGAAAATCTATTAAGATTTCTTTTAATACTTTCACTACTCTTCTCTGGCAATCTGCATATGACTCTCCTTCTGTTCGTGAAAAGTCCGGATTAGAGAACATCTTCTGTACAAGTGGATACACCTCTTTGTCTGATATAACCTGACCCTCACTTGAAAACATACACTCTTTAAGATTTTCATATATTACTATTTCTTTTTCATGGAAATTAGCTGACTCCTCTATCGTTAACATAGCCCGATTATAGGGACTGGAAATAAAAGTATCAATTTTCTCCGCTTTTAATATGTCAGTTACTCTACGGGCATCCATACGTCCCTTCTCAGTTAACCCGCGCATTCTTTCATTTCCTTCTAGTTTTGGTGATTCACCATGTCTAACCATATAAATATATGTGCTCATAATTTCTCCTTAAAATTGTTTATTAGTTAATACATCACGTTCATTTATCCCATTTCAACACTTAAGTGTAATACTAAAATACTTTATAAAATGTGCTGATTTGTTCGTCTAATCCATTCTCCTACTAAACTCTCAAATAATTCAGGCTGCTCAATTTGCAAATTATGCCCTGCCATATCTAACACTGCTAATGTTGCCCTGGGATATTCTTCAATAATTTCTATAATATTTTGATAACCTACTGATATATCTTGTCTTCCAGTCAGTAAAAGAACGGGCTTTTCATATTTTTCACGCTGAAAATCCATAGTAAGAGAGTAATTCTTTTGCAACCTTTCAATAAATTCATAATTAGCAACATCTAACCCAGGCTTAATTTCTTCTTTAAATCGCGTATATGTATATTCATTTGCTATTACAGCTAACTCACAAAATTTCTCTCTTTCCGTGGAAGTAAGCGTATTTAAAAATTCCTCATCTTGTACAATTACCTGTTTATCTGGAAGAATCCTTTTTTCTGGCTCCGCTACAACAACAGGACATACTAATAGTAATCCGCTAACTCTCTCAAACATCTTTGTAAGTATACCTTTGGCTAAATAGCCTCCATATGATTCTCCTACCAATAAAAATTTTACAGTAGAAATGATTTCCTCAATAAATGTGATAAGCACTTCTACTATACGATCTGAACTATTTATCCAATTTGGAGCGTTCGATTTCCCCATACCAGGTAAATCAATATATATTCGCTTATAACCTTCATATTTCTGAAATACTGATTCCATACATTTCATCATTAACCTATGATCAGGGGCGCAGCCATGTATGATAATGACCGGTTTACCCTCTCCCACAATTTCATAGTATATTTCTGCATCTTTAATTCGATATATCATAAAAAAACCTCCCTATTTAGTGGCAATACTATCCACTCTGTAAGAATACACGTTCTTATTCTATATCCTTTCCCTATATTTTCACAAATGTTAATTTTCAGATTTAAAATAAAAATCTCGCCTAAAAAATCCTCATCATTTTATATGCAATTTTGCATCTCCACTTACAAATCACTAAAAAAACTTTACAATTCAAAGGATGACTAAATATACAATTTCTATTTAAAATCTTGATACAGTCTATACTATCAACCACAATGTTTTTTTAACTTTAAGAATACTTACACTATTTAACACTTTCCTTATAAACATGATTTTTATAAGGAAATCTGATACAATTCTTAAATAATATTATTATGTATAGATATAACGAACATAGTACATAATTAAAGAAGGTGATTTCATTGAAATTAAATAAAAATTTACAATTATGTATATTAATTGGGACATTAATATGCTATTCAATCTATTTTATGTTTTTCTATCTGTTCCCTACTCATTTTTCAAATTCAGATGTACGCTTCGCTTCACTTATCGTTGAAGCCATTACATTTGTATCACTGATTTACTCTATATATTCTAAAAAAGTCAGTTCAAATCCGTTTTGGATATGTATTACAATAGCAATTGGTAGTTTTTTATTAGGGAAAATAGTATATACATATCAGGATAGCTTCTTCGAAATTCCAATACATCGTTTTACTGTTTCTGACGTATTTTACATGTTTTTTCTATTTTTCTGTCTTATCGCTTTCTGCTATAAAATTTTAAAGGAATGCAATAAATGGGAAAAAGCGTTCTTTATTTGTGATATATGCATAGTACTTACTTCCATATTTACATTAGAATGGTATTTATTTAACCAACCAAGTTTAAATATATTCTCTCTTTCACTAGGAGATGTTTTCCTTTCATTTTTATACCCAATTGCAGATTTATTATTTCTGCTGCTAGGTGTTAGTCTCTTTTTCCGTCCAACAATTTTTAAATCCAAACGGAAAATTTATATCTTTATTTTTGTATTAATAAGTTCTGCAACTTTTAACTATATTTATTTTTACTTAAATAACCACTTATCAACTGAAACGATAACATTATTACGTCTTTTATATAGAATACCTATATTACTTATTGCAATAGCTGGCTCTATTCCAGAAGATCATAATAGCCATAAAAATTATTTCATTGTAAACCCTATAATAGGAAAAAAAGCTTTAGTTGTATTTCCCTATCTTGCTGTTGCAATACTAATCGGGTTTACATTAAAAGAACAAACATCATCTTCAACTCTCATTACAGGAAATTGTATTACTTTTATTTTCGTACTCATTCGTCATTCTATCGTACGTATGCAAAACAATTCCTTAACAAAACGTTTGCAGGCATTTAATGCCCAACTAGAAGAAAAAGTTACTTTACGGACGTCTGATTTAGTTCATAAATCAGAGGCTCTTTCTCAAAAACAACAAAAGTTTAAATCATTATATGAATATCATCCTGACCCTATTTTCACCATTGATTTAAATGGAATATTCTTAAATGTAAATAAGGCTGGGAGTGTACTACTTGGTGCACCAACGGATGAGTTACTAGGTGAAACTTGTTTTTCGATTATTTTAGATGAAGATAAGCATAAGCTAGCATTGGCATTAGAGAAAGTGAAACAACAAGAATCGGCATCCTTACAACTTAGTTCTCAATATAAAGATGGCTTTACTTATTTTTTATACGTTACAATCATTCCTATTATAATAGACGGACAAATTTCAGGAAGCTATATTATGGTGAAAGATATTACTGCACTAAAAAAACAGCAAGAAGAAATTAAATATTTAGCATTCCATGACACAGTAACGAAAATTGGGAACCGTGCCTTTTTTCATAAAAAATTAAAGAGAGTTATAAAAAATGCTAAAATAGCAGAAAGCGAGTTTGCATTATTATATTTAGATTTAGATCGCTTTAAAGCAATTAACGATACACTTGGACATTCGTCAGGAGATTACATATTAGAAGAAGTAGCAAAGCGATTCCAATCATGTCTTCCATCACATACTCATCTTTCAAGAATCGGTGGCGATGAATTTACAATCATAATTGAAAACTATACTGACGAAGATTACTTATTCCAATTATGTAACCAATTATTTGAATGCATGAAAAAATCATTTATCATACATGAGCATAAATTAACTTTATCACTGAGTATCGGCATCGCTATTTATCCACATTCCGGAATCGATACCGCTACACTCCTGAAAAACGCCAATGTTGCAATGTATGATGCAAAAGCAAAAGAGCTTAACTCTCTCTCTATTTATGACGATGTAATCGCTAAAAAAATTGAAAGACGATTACGATTAGAAAAAGATTTACCAAACGCACTACAAAATGAAGAATTGTTCCTTTTGTATCAACCTCAAGTTGATAGTGAATCTAATAAAATCATCGGTGCAGAAGCTTTAATTAGGTGGAATCATCCTGAATTAGGTATTATTTCTCCATACGAGTTTATTCCGATTGCAGAAGAAACACTACAAATTATTTCAATAGGAAAATGGACATTAGAGCAGGCTTGTAAGCAAATGAAACGTTGGCACGGACTCGGATATTCACATTTAAAAATAGGTGTAAATTTATCTGCTAAAGAATTTGAACAAGAGGATTTTGTAAGGTCTATTTCTTCTACTTTAACAAATACAGGTTTACCAGCAAGCTCTCTTGATCTTGAATTAACAGAGCGAATTGCAATGATGGATGAACGAGAAACATTGATAAAACTGCGTACACTAAAAAGTCTAGGGATTCACATTTCAATCGACGACTTTGGTACAGGTTATTCTTCGCTAGCCTACTTACCTTTATATCCAATTGATACATTAAAAATTCCGAGAGAATTTATTACAATGTCTGAAACATGTGATGATGGAATGGAAATTATTAAAACAATCATCACATTAGCAAATACACTAGGAATGTCTGTCATTGCTGAAGGTGTAGAAACAAAAGAGCACGTAAATTTCCTTCAAAAAAATAAATGTCAGTTTATTCAAGGTTATTATTACAGTAAGCCTATTCATATTGATGCATTTACTGAGCTATTAGAAAACGGCATTCACCCATATTACATAGCTAATTGGAATAACTAACAATAAATTTGAACAAATATAGTAAAAAGGAAAGAAGATACCTTCTTTCCTTTTGTTTTTCCATTTACATTTCTATTACTTCACCACATCATTTATTATATCTACTAATTGATGAATCCCCTCATCATTTGTTTTTTTATATTCATTCATGTTTTGAATATATTTCTCCTGATTTGTATACAACTTATTTACTGCATGTATAAATGTATTCGTATTTACTCTGTCTTGGAGTATTACTTCCGCATATCCTTGCCGTGAAAAATATTCAGCATTTAAACCTTGATCTCCCCTACTGGAACTGTTAGTTAACGGGATAAGCAACATCGGTTTCTTCAAAAATAACAATTCAGAAATAGCAGTAGAACCCGCTCTGGAAACTACAACACTTGCCATATTTAGTATATGCGGCAACTCGTCTCCTATATATTCAAATTGCATATACCCCTCCATGCCAATAGATGGGTCTACCTTCCCTTTACCACATATATGAATAATATTAAAGTTTAATAGTATTGTATCTAAACATTTCCTTACCATATCATTTATCCATTTAGCACCTTGACTCCCACCCATAATTAATAACACTGGTTTATCTTGTTGAAATTCACAATATCTTCTTCCTCTTAATACGTTACCCTTCTCAATTTCTTCCCTTACAATCGGTCCTACATAAACCTTCTTCTCATTACTTACATTTTCTCCTGTCTGAGGAAATGTTGTGCATAGCTTTGTAGCAAAAGGTAATGCTATTTTATTGGCAAGTCCTAATGTGCTATCTGGTTCACGTATAATTATAGGCACACGATTTAACCATGCTCCTATAGCTACAGGAACTGAAACAAATCCTCCTGCTGAAAAGATAACGTCAGGCTTTGTTTTCTTAATTAATTTATAACTTTGTAAACAACCGCTTATAATTTTAAAAGGATCTTTAAAATTCTCCCAATCCCAATATCTCCTAAGCTTGCCCGTTGAAACACTATTGTATTTAACATTTTTCACTAATGATTTTTCAATTCCATTTTTGGATCCAATATACTCGACTCTCCATCCTTGCTCTATAAATTTAGGAATTAATACAATATTAATCATAACGTGTCCGGCTGTACCGCCCCCAGTAAAAAGAATCGTTTTGCTCATAACTTATACCCACCTTTATTATTAAAAATCTAGCTTTATATTTACCTTTTAAATGTAAATAAACTTATTATTTTTTATATAAATCTTTAACTCCACCTCTATATCTTGTAAAAGATCTTTAATGAGTTCATAAAAATCATTTCCATACTCACTACACTCATATTGAGCAAAGATTTGAATCACATACCTAGTTTCGGTCTCTAATGCTGACTTTATTCGATTAACCCTTTTTTCTTCTACATACGCTTGATATTTATGTATTGCCTCATAAAGACGCAATACATGCGCTTCTTCATCTTTCCAGTCCAGCGTATCAACAATTGAAAGAAATAGCGTATTTTGATTATCTATTACTTCATAACCATTCATATATTTCTTACACCCTTTTTTGTTTTTCATTGCATGCAGATGTCACTACACTTCGCATACTCAAGTACATCTTTTAATGATTGATGAAATTCAATTTCTGGGATCCAACCTAACCTTTTTATTTCCTCTATTACTAAACTCTCATTTGAGTCGCTCCCACTTTTCTCTGTTTCCTCTATAAAAAAATTTAGCTGTGTTAATTCTTTATATTGTTCTAGTACATCTAATAAAGATCGTTTTACTCCTGATCCGATGTTATATTGTTTTCCATTTATTCCATCTCGTAATAACACATGATACGCTTTAACCGCATCACGTACATCTAGAAAATCTCTACTATCTTTCAAACTGTTTACTTCAATAATAGCTTTACTTCTACCTGATTCTATATCTATCATTTTCTTTGCGAGAATCGAACAAATGCCATTCGATACCCCTGGACCAATTAAATTTGAAGGCTTTGCAATGATAATATTTGAATCCATTAATTCTCCCCAAGCCTCTGCAATAATGACTTGCATCGTTTTACTTAAACTATATGGATTTGAAATTTTCATTTCGTCCATACTATCTGCTTGCAAAGCAGATCCTATAACTAATGTTCTACAATGCGATGCTTCTTGCTTAATTGCTTCTAATAAATATAACGTTCCTATTACGTTAATCTCTATATATTCAAGAGCAGATGTCCAAGATTCTATGACCGAATTCCTTCCTGCTAAATGCAATACGTAGTCTGGCTTTATTTGTTTCATTACCTTTATTACTTCGCTCTTATTAGTTAAATTACAAGTAATACCATTTCTAATTTTTTCTCTATGTGCACGATTTTGAAACATAGGAATTACATGAAAGCCCTGCTCTAAAAAATATTGGCAAGCATGGCGTCCTGTAAAACCATTTGCACCAGTTATTAAAAGGCTCGCATTTTTTTTCATCGCAAAAATCCTCCTTTTAATAGCATTTGTTTCACCTCATGTTTTGCAAGTAAGTCTTGTTGAGAACTAAAACTCTTCACATCCACTAGCGGATAGCTAGAATAATATTCTTGAAGTCCTTCTATAGGAATGGTCGGTAGTACCACAAAATAATTTTGATCAAAACTTATACTTGTTTTACTCTCTACCTCAGATAAAAGCATTTCACTTAATTTTTCACCTGGTCTTATCCCTACCTCTTTTACCTTAACGTTCTTTTTTTCCGAATCTTCAATTAACACTTCTGCTAAATCTGTTATTTTACATGCCGGCATTTTCATAACAAAGATTTCCCCGCCTCTACCTTGATATACGGCTTTAAATAACAATCCAACAGCATCTTCAACTGTTAAGAAAAATCTAGTCATATTCGCATCGGTAATCCCTACTTGTGAAGATTTTTTAATTTGTTGTTTAAAAAGCGGTACTACACTTCCACTCGTCCCTAAAACATTTCCACCACGAACACAAATGAATTTTGTTTTCTTCGTTTGTATATTCGCATGAACCATTAATTTTTCACCAATTGCTTTTGTCATCCCATACGTATTTGATGGATCAGCTGCTTTATCCGTTGAAACATATATAACTTTTTCAACTCGCATCTGTATAGAGGCTTCAATTACATTTTGCGTACCATGTATGTTGGTTTTTATAGCTTCATAAGGATAATACTCACATACTGGAACGTGTTTTAAAGCTGCAAGATGAAATATATAATGTACACCTTGGCAAGCATAGACTAGTTGATCTTTATCACGAATATCTCCAATAATAAATTTTAACCTTTCATCATTTATAAACTGTTGCTGCATTTCAAACTGAACCGTTTCATTTCTTGAAAAAATTCTAATTTCTTTCGGTGATTTTTCTAATAGTTGTTTTATAAGTTCATGCCCCCACGAACCTGTACCACCAGTAATTAAAATTATTTTATTTAACATTCCTTTTCCTCCTACGAAACATCTCAATTTAAATAGTATTTATTGAATTATTTTCAATTGATTCAAATCATAATCGTCGTTTGTTACATTTAATTGACAAAATAAAAAACAGAAACTATTAAACAACGTTTCTGTTTTTCATTTCACCTCACAACAGTAAGATTTTTTATACTGTTTGCATGATAAATAAATTCCTTGTAAAAAAACACCGCTCATTTATTTCTTATACTCGTAATAAAATAAAGTGAAACTTTAATCAGTGGGGATATTGTTCATCCCCCACTAATTATCAGCCCTCACCAATCGGGCTTTTACGGGCAGTTGATCCCCCACCGAACATCTTTGCTTCCGCTGAATTTTGAGGTGGGGATCTTACTACCCGGCAAATAGCGGGATAAATAGAATGATTCATAGCCAATAATCATGTTTAAATTTATGAAAAAGGGAGGTAACGGAATGGACCAAAGCAATTCAAATCATACATATAACGGACCTTCCAAAGCACTGCCCCTCTCCCTATTCGATGTAAAAAATGAATTGAAACAAAAAAGCAAGCTTATTCCTTCTGATACCTTGTATAAATTAACGAAAGAAGAGCAACTCATCATCAACAAAATAAAAATACAAACAGAACAGCTAAATAAAAATAATGTTACAAGAACACGCGCATACTACCAATTTTACATTCAATATCCAGAAATACATTGGGCACTGCTTGGACATATGGTATCACGTAACGGCGGTTGGAATATGACTGATTTAAAGGGCGATTTATATACGAGAATCTTATCAGAGAAAGATCAATTCATATTTTTTTCTTTTTTAGAAAGAGGGAATTGGCTTATTTTCCAAGATGTATACCCTCAATTTTTACTTTACGAACAAAGTGTAAAGAAATCACAAAAGTTATTTCACCTTCTCCCTCACCTAAATGTTTCTACATTTATGGAAACGATGTGGAACGATTTTTGGAAAACAGGCAACAAAAAAACATTAGCCATTGCAACTATTATTAATGAACAAAACTACTTAGAAAAAAGAGTGATTCAAAATGTACAATTTAAAAAGACTGTACTAAATAGTATTGGATTTAAACTCTTTGATTTCTTTCAGTTTAATCATATCCTTTTCCCATTCTACGAAAATGATAAGAAACAAAAAGTGTTACTATTTGGTGATACAATGAAACATTTCACTTCCTTACATGAACGAATATTAATTGGAAAAAGATTATATTCATTATTATTTCGAGATACACATGTTTTATCTCAAATAATAAGCTGGGCCCAACACCATCCGCACACGGGATCAAGGAAAGATTACTGGCCCCATTTATTTTCAAGTGTAAATGAATCTTTTTCCCGTGAGTTTTATAAGCGCCGAATAAAAAAATGCCAGTTACGAAATGACGCTTATCGCATATACAGCCCTGCACTCATCTATGCATGGCGAGATATGAAGCATGAGGAAGTTGACAGTGAAGATTGGTTTACCGATTGGCAAGTTGTACATTATTTAGTTGATAAGGAGGAAAATATAAATGGACAAATTACAGAAGACTACTGCAAAACACTCGAAAAAATTGAACTCGCAATTCTCGCAAAGAAAAATGTCCTCCTCCGAGAAGAAGAATGAGTTTCTAGCATTAGTAGTTACAATCTTTCTCTCTGCTATTATTGGAACTTGTTTAGATGCTTTTTTTGTTCATAAACAAATATATTCCTTTCCAGCTAGACCCTTCTCATCCACATTTTCGGTTAATATAGCTTTTACATTATTCGTACTGCCGATTTTAACAGTTATCTTTATACACATTTCAAAAAAATTATCTAAAGTTTCTAGAATTCTATTTATTATTTCAATTGGTATTTGTGCTAGCCTTTTTGAACAGATTGCTGAAAGTTTAGGTTTATTTATACACAGTACGAATTGGAACCATACATATTCTTTATTTGGTTATATGATTTTCCATTCTTTTATTTGGAACATATATAATTGGATAAAAAAATAAAGAGACCATTATAGGTCCCTTCTTAAGCATACTCTTCCATTATTGCTAATGGTGCCAGTGTTTGTAGGCTTTTAGAGCGTAAACGATAGGCAACGACTTTCTTCTTATATTGCTTAATGACATCAATATGTTCCTCATAGCTATATAGAGAAAACCTAATCTCTTTATTCCCTTTCTTCGTATCAATGACTATTGGTGTCCCTTCTCCGTGCGGCGGGAAATAATGTTTATCTAAAAACAAAGCTTCATTAAATTCATGAATAACTTGTAGTTTCATTTCTCCCTCTATATTTTTTCCATCTATTGATATAGAAGTATTTTCCGCCTCAAGTTTTTGATGCAACTCAAATTTACTAATAATTGATTCTACAACAGAAGTGGGCATACTAGAAACTAATACTTTAATAGCTCCAAAAACAAATAATGTAACTATAAACCATGTTGTCATTGTTATCATCTCCATTACATTTAAAAAATAAATTTCGTTCCATACGGTATTAGTATACTAATGAGTATTCCAGTTACAATCATCGTTACCGAACCGATAGTCGCTTCTTTCTCGCCTTCCTTCACTAAACGACTCACACCGATAATATGTGATGCACAGCCCATTCCAACTCCTTTTCCAATCGTACTTGTTATACTGAAAAACTTAAGTACTGTCGGTCCGACAATAGCACCTGTTATCCCTGCAACAACTACAAAACTAGAAGTCATAGATGGAATACCACCAATTTGATCCGCTAATGAAAGGGCAATAGGCATCGTTGCTAACTGTGGTAAAGTAGTTAATATAAGTTCCTTATCTATATTTAAAATTCCGCCAATCACTACATTCATGCTCGTTACAGCCACTATACCTATCACTACTCCGATAAGTATCGATAAAAAATTTTTCATCAGTATCTTTCGCTCTTTAAATAGAGGTATGGCTAATGCTACAATTGCAGGGCTCAATAAGCTTGAAAGAATGTCTCCACCATTTTCCCTATACTCATGATGAGAAATACCAAAAATCAAAAATAAACAAATCATAATTGCCGTAACTGTTAACACCGGTAACGTAAATGCAAACGTAAATTTTTTATATAGATTTGTCGCCAAGAAATAAATTGCTACAGTAATAATAATTAAGACCATTTGAATCGTGCACCTTGTCGATTTTATTTTTTTGATGTTACTAATAATTGACTTATATAACCTGAAACAATTAAAGTTACTATAGTACTTGCAACTACTAAAAGGAATATAATACTCCCCTTACTTAAAAGAAAAGATCCGTATTCCATGAGCCCTGTTGTCGAAGGGATTAAAAATAACGGTAAAAATACGATTAACTTTTCCGCACCTAACTCAAACCACTTTAACGGTAGAACGCGAGTGAAAAGAAACAGGAACAGTATTAACATCCCTATTAAACTTCCCGGTATTGATAGATGGAATATTTCCTGAATCCACATACCCACTAAGCTAAATACATATAGCACGCCTACTTGAAGTAAAAGCGTCACGTACTTCATTTATTTCCCTCATTTCACTATCACACATCCATATTATGAAATCTCATTTAGCGTGTAAGCAAACCGTTTAATTCCAAGTTGAATTTGTTCTATATTCGCTCTACCAAACGTAAATCGTATATATTCATTTTTCGAACCTAAAACACTGCCCGGAACAAATGCGACACCATTCCGTATAGATTCACCTAATAAGTGATATTCATCAAACTTTCCTTTCACTTTACACCATACATGTATTCCACCCTCTGGCACGAAACATTCAACTCGGTCTCCCAATGTTCCTTCAAGCTCTGTAATTAATTCATCTCTTCTTTGCTTTAATTGTCCACGAAGTATCGTAATATGTGTATGAAAATCCTTTGATTCTAAAAATTGATTTGCTACCCACTGCGTAAATACACTATGGCCAAAATCAACTTGTTGCTTTGCATCTGCTAAACGCTCAATTACTCGTATAGGACCAATTATCCATCCAATACGTAATCCTGATGCAACAATTTTTGATAATGAACTTATATAAAGAACATTTCCATTTTGATCCATTGATTTTAATGTCGGATTCACTTCTCCATTAAAAGAAATTAAACTATACGGATCATCTTCTACAATTGGTATACCGAACTCAGAAGACAGTTCTAAAATCTTTTTACGTCTCGCTAATGAAAGTACAGTACCCGTTGGATTCTGATAATCTGGATTCAAAAATACCATCCGAATGCGATGCTTTTTGTGCAAATCGATTAAGTCATCTGGATTCATTCCATGCTCATCAACAGGTAAATGAAATATGTTTAAACCGGCCGATTTAAACATTGGAAGCGAAAAACAATACGAAGGATCTTCAATCGCGATCGCATCGCCAGGTTTTAATAAACATTGAACGATAAGATTAAGCGCCTGTTGTGCTCCAGACGTAATAAGAATAGAGCTTGAATCTGCTTCAATTTGTTTATATTGCTGAACATGTGCTGAAATTGTTTTTCTCAACATCTCATTTCCAAGTGGATGGTCATAACCGAGGTTTTCCATAAATGTTTTCTCCGACAAAATTGTTCGAAATCTATCACTTGGAATTAATTCTGGTGACAGTTCACCACTTGCTAAATTAATTAAATCATCTTTTTGTGTTTCCGTTCGAATTTGTTGAACGAGTGGTACGTTAGGTAAGAATGATCCGTCCTCCACGTACCTACCCCAGTTCGGTATTCGTTTATGTGAGACACCCCATATGTCTGTATTGACCCGTGTTCCGCTTCCCTTTTGCCGTTCTACTACTCCAAGTGATTTTAATTCTTCATACGCAGCTACTATTGTACTCCGGTTCACCTGTAATCCCTTTGCCAATATACGCTCAGAAGGTAACTTACTATCAGAAGGAAATTCACCTGAAGAAATGCCTCTTTCAATATAATCAGCAATTTGTTTATATACAGGTGTCTTATCTGCACGATTTGGTTTCCATTCCATCTAGTTCCCTCCTTTCAAAACGAACTATCCTCATTTTTTACTAACAGTATTCACCGTAAAAATAGTATTAATTAGTCACATTTTCTTATCCGTAAATGGATATATCCAAAATAGTTCTCTTTCTGATTACTCGATAGCTTCTGAAATTCCAACTTCATACTCTCATTTCAGTTCTTTCACAAACTATCAAATCATTACCACATACCATGTTACCCCAACCAGTAGAACAAAAAGAAGAAGAATATAGATTGCAGATAAGTTTTTCACATTTCTTTTTGTAGACTTACCGTAATTCTCCTCCACGTTTCTTGCAACTAGTACAGTCCCAAATAGCGATACAATTACAATAATAACGACTAGTGAAATTGCAAAACTCATTGTCTTTTCACCTCTCTAAGACCCATCTATTTTAATTAAAGAACTTACATAAAAACCTTCCTCTTTAAAACACTGATAACATACTACCTTTCTTCTCTTATCATAATAGATGTTTGTAAAAAGCGGACCAACCACTTTCGCGTTTTTTTGCTCATCCACTTTAAAAATAAAAAGCAACTGATCACTTAGGACCAGTTGCTTTTTCGCAAGGTTAATTATATCCATTTTCCACTTGAAATTAACCCGATTTAAAAGTTTGATTTTTTCATAATGAAAAGTATCGTTCACACCATTTACAAAAAAGAACCTATGAAGGTCCTTTTTCAAATTATACAACACAGCACTATGTTGAGTATCTTAAAGTTTATACTAATGATAAAGTGAAACTTTAATCAGTCTTCACCAATCGGGCTTTTACGGGCAGCAGGCCCCTACCTAACTTCTTTGCTTCCGCTGAATTTTGAGGTAGGGGTCTTACTGCCCGGCAAATAGCGGGATAAATGTTAATAGACTTATTCTTCAATAATGAATTGTGAAATTAGCATTTCTAAATTTTCGACTTTCTTTTTCATTTCATTAGATTTCGTCGTTATTTCTTGAATCAATGTGGCTTGTGCTTGAATTGATTGTACCGTTCGATTCGTTTCTTGTGCGACTTGTGTTGCAGTTTCAGAAACTATTGACAAAGAGGCATTTACTTCTTCTGTCCCAGCAGACATTTCTTCTGTGGCAGCAGACACTTCTTGAATTTGGGTCGTTATTCTATTAATATCTTGCATAATAGATGAAAATGCGAGTTCTGCCTTATGCGCTGCTTCTTTACCACCACTAGCCTGTTGTTGACCTTTTTTCATTACATGAACTGTATCCTCTGTATCTTGATGTATAAAACGTATTAAATTATTTATATCATTTACAGATGTTTTAGATTTCTCAGCTAGACCTCTTACTTCAGCTGCAACTACTGCAAATCCTTTTCCATTTTCTCCAGCACGTGCTGCCTCAATTGCAGCATTTAAAGCAAGTAAATTCGTTTGTTCCGCAATATTAGTAATAACATCTAACGCTTCTTCAATTTGTTGTGTACGCGTAACAAGTCTATCAATGACCTTAGAAGTTTCTTCGACAACTTCATTCACGCTATTCATTTGATGAATAGATTGTTTTATAACTTCACTACCAGAGTTTGCTTGGTCTATTGTTGCAACAGCAACTTCAGCAACCATCGCTGAAGATTCAGCTACTGTTTGAACACCAGTTGCAATTTCTTCCATTGAAGTTGAACTTTCTTGAATACTAGTCACTTGTCCCTCTATTTCTTTATTTATTTCAGAAGTAGTTCGAACAACCTCGTTTGATATATGTGCTGCCGTTTTCGTCTCTTGTAGCATATTTTCAGTTGAAACAATCACTTCTTTCGCCGTAACCTTCACCTGACCGACTAATTGTTGCAAGTTATCTAACATACTATTAAAGGACTGTACAATATGGCCTAATTCGTTCTCGGATTTATAAGAAGTTCGAATTGTTAAATCTCCAGCAGATACTCGTTCCATATCTTTTTGTAATAATACAATTGGTTTTTTTATAGCATTTTTTGTTATAAAACCAATAAAAATGATTATTATGATTCCAACAAATGAAATAATTACAAATGTTATGATTGTATTTTTCACACTATTAACATTCTCTTTTTGTAGCTGTTCAGCAGCATTATTATTATATAAAATAAGTTCACGAATAGACTGAATTGTTTTTTCCATATTAGGGTCAATTTCTTTTAAATAATAGCTATAGGCTTCTTCATTATTAGTCAGTCCCAAATCTTGTGCTTTTTTCATTTGTACTCTTAAATCTTTAAATTGACTTTGAAACGCATTATACAAATCTTTTTCTTTATGAGAACTAATTCTAGTTTCAAATTGTTTTAACAGCTCATCATTTTCTTTTCTAGTCTTATCCATTTCTATTATGAGTTCTTTCATTCTTTTTTCATCTTTCGATATCATAATCTCCATAAAATTCATATTAACATGGTGAAAATTTGATTCTACAATTCCTATCCATTCAATTGGTAATAGTCTTTCTTCATACATACTAGAAGATGCATTTTCACCTTTTTGAAGCCCTAAAAACCCGAGTGAAGATAACATGATACAAGCCAAACTCGATATAATGACTAACACATTTAATTTCGTTCCAATTTTACTATTTTTAATAAAAGACAACAAAATCACTCCATCTATATATTATATTTTACTTGTTTTATATTACAACAACAATCGACATTTATCGACATTTTTTTATTAATCTTATAATTATATTCGAAGAACTTGATTCTCATACTATCAAATACTAAAAAGTCTTATGGGAATTCCACAAGACTTTTAATAGAGTTATATTGTTTCTATGAAATTATGATAAAAATTAAAGCGACTTATTAGTTCTTATAACTTCTTGATAGAGAATCGGTGACCACTTATCACTAATATAATCTTGGATAACCCAACCAACTCTTTTTGGATTCTCTTGTTTAATATATGCCGCGATCTCGGGATTTATATAAGACGCATAATAATATGGACTATTCCATGCTGTACCACCCGAAGACAAGCTTGTAAAATTAATATATAGATGATTTAAATCCTCGCTATTGTTCATCGTTTCATTGATTGTATCTTTAATAGATTTTACTTTCTCATCATAACTCACTTTATATTTATCTTGTACTGTTACATTTACATTTTTGTTTACAGTTGTGGTAAACGTCTCATTATCTGGCCAATAAAAATTATTATATCCTCCAGATTCATTACTGCCACTATATCTTTTTAGTAGTACAATTTTCCCACGAGCATCTCCAAGTTTTATATTTCCTTCTGTTTTTAAAAAGATAGGATCAACAAAATAATTTTTTTCAAACGTACTACTAAATGAATCTTCTGCCCCTTTCATATCCTCATACTCTTTTTTTAAAGACATAATAATTGTTTCACTCGGGTTATCTTTTAAAAATTGTTTCGCTTCATTTATGAATTCATGCAGTGTTACGTAAAGATATAATGGCCCATGATGAAGAACTATCGTATTATCATCTGTTAAACGTCCTCTTATATCAAAAATGCGAGCTCCATGGTCCATTTGATAGCGAAAATCATATTCTTGCGTCATTCCCCACACTTGCTTAATCGGATTTTGCAACTTGAACGTCCCACTATCGTGTGTTCCTGGAATTGAAATTCGTGCTAACGGAATATTATCAGGTATAGGTTGCATCCATTTCGACCAATTTTCAAGCTCATTAACAGAGCTAGCTGCAACTACTCTCTTATCATGTAAAGCAAATACAAATGTGATAAATATTGTACTACATATGAATAATTTCAAAATTAACTTCTTATTTCTCATTATTATCACTCTCTTTTTCTGTTTTTATATCAAACTTATTGAATATAATATAAGCTAGTTCATAAAAAATAAATAACATTTCATCAATATGAAATATTGCATAGAAGTAAAGTTAAAAAATCATTCACATATACTAAATTAGAAAAATTTAAAGGAACTTCATCTGAAGTTCCTTTTGCTTATTTTATGTTCAATACATATGAACCATCTTTATTCTCATATTTATAGACGTATAAATAATATTTTCCTGGCTTTGCATTATAAGTTCCTTTAACTACATTTCCTTCATTTTCACCATATGCTACATAGTTATTTAAATCTGATTCATGATGAAGTACCCATGTCATTCCGATATTTTGTTCATTTAGTAGAGAAATATTAATATTTTCCGGCGAGTCAATTTGGAAAGTAAATACATCTACTCTATCACTATTATGTAGCGTTCCTTTCACCGGTGTATGAAAGTTAACTTTATTTGCCTGTCTAGGCTCATTATTTGGTTCATTTTCTGTTACTTGTAATTCATTCCCACCGTTTAGTTTTCTTTGTTCATAGCCTAAGTTTACTAGTATAGACTTCAAATCTGGTAAAACACCAATTTTATCTGCATATGGATCTTTAGATTTTGTTCCTGTGCTCTGGTTGCTTAATATTGCTCTTAGTTCACTAGGTCTATATGGTTGTCCTAAATTTTCTTTAGCAATGCTTTGTACTAAAGTCGCTGCCCCAGCAATAATTGGCGAAGCACTAGATGTTCCGCTAAAGCTTGAAGTATAAAGATTTACAGCACTTCTACTTTGCTCGGCTGTAGTTGTATCTACATTTTCTCCCCATCCGTACACATCAATACGGCTTCCATAATTCGAAAACCACATACGTTCATGAGGGAAAGATGAAGAGCCAGCTCCTACCATAATTGCACCCGAATCTTTAAAATCTTTACTATTACGATTTAAGACTTGCTTACCCTTTCTATCTTTGAACTGATCTAAATCATTCCACCCATTTGCTCCAGCCTCTATAATTACAATTCCCTTATCTGTACCAGCACGAATTGCATCAAAAATATCTGGTTGTACTTCAACAGGTAAATATTTATCACCATATCCATCAAAGGATGCTTGCGCCTCTAACAATAAAACATCCCCAGCTTCTAACTGATTTACAGCGCTTAATATTGCATCAGCCGTATTATACTGTCCGTTATCTCTTATTTGAGAGATAACCTTTGCTTTCGCTTTTGGCGCAATCCCAATATTCCCGACTTCATTGTCCTCAGAGGATACAATTCCTAGTACAGACGTCCCATGACCGACATGCTGATTTATATTTCTTCCAGACATTAATTCAATATTTTGATGTAATAAATCCTCATGATTTAATAGCCATCCGTATTCCATATCAACAAAAGTGATACCATTTCCATTACCGCCTTGAACTCCCCAGGCGAAAGGCGCATTAATACCGTATGGGGCTGCTTCAAGATAACCTTGTTTTTTAAATCTAGGATTTTTATTAGGATTAAGAGCTACACTTGATGATTGCACTTCAGGTGGCATTATTTTCTCTTGTTTCTTCATATACGCATCTTCTATTAAAGAAGATGCCTTTAACTTATCTACTATTTCTTCTTCATACCCACTATTTTGATTTTGAAGAATATAGTAGTTTAATAAACTTGTAGATACATGATTAGGTGCTTTCACTTCAAGGTTTTGTATTTGTTCCGGGCTTACAGATGTGAATAAACGAGTAAATGTTACATCTGGATATTCTGTCAAAAGATCTTTTATTACTTTATCATTCGTTTGAGATTGTATTTGTTTTTCAATACCATCTTCATATGGAAAATCCAAATCTGCTTTAAATTTTACAATGATTTGCTTATCTGTTTCTTGTTCTATCCCTAATTTACTCTGCTGTTCTATAGAATCAGCATGTACACTATTGATAGTGCCTCCTGTTCCTAAAAGTGTTGTAATGATTACAGTTGACGCATACATTTTTTGAAATATTTTCATTACATCAATCCTCCTATTAATAATTATTAATCATTATATTAATCTATAATGATTTTATTTCTATAACGTATTCCCTTTCTACTAAATAGATTATAGTAATCAGAAATATGAACTTCAATGTATTTTCATATGCAATATTTCATATTCTGACTCTACACTACACGAATATGAAACTTATAGTGATTATTTATTTTATATGTGCTAATATACTTACATTAATATATTACGCATATACACATTCTGAACTACATTACTTAATAGTTTCACCTTAATTTTTTCTTAGGAGGATTTACAATGAAATTACTAAAAATAAAACATATAATCCCTTTATCCGCGGCTGCAATTACATTCGTATGTAGTCAAAGTACAGCTGAAGCTTCTACCATTCATACAGTAAAAAAGAACGATACACTTTGGGGCATTAGTAAACAATACGGAGTTTCAATACAATCCATTAAACAGGCTAATAATAAAGGAAACGATAAAACCTTTATTGGCGAACAGTTACATATTCCAGGGTCCGTGAAATCAAATGAAATCACTGTTCCTCAAAACGCCAAGCCTGCGAGCATTTCTGGACAAATTATTTATCAAGTACAACCGGGGGATTCATTAGAAACGATAGCAAAGCGTTACAATGTCACCGTCCAATCTATAAAACAAATTAACAATACAGTCGGAAACAAGCTTTATACAGGACAACATTTAAAAATTAACTCAAGCATTTCACAAAAAGAAAAAGACTTAATGGCACGCTTAGTTACTGCTGAAGCAGGTGGCGAATCCTATAAAGGAAAAGTAGCAGTAGCAAAAGTTATACTAAATCGTGTAAATGCAAAAGGTTTTCCAAATACAATAACAGGTGTTATTTATGAACCTATTAAATACGGATATGCATTTACTCCTGTTACAGATGGCAGAATTAATCAGCCTGCAAGTGCAGAAGCAAAAATGGCTGTAGAAGAGGCTATCTCCACAAATGGAGTACATTCTGACTGGATTTATTTCTACAATCCAAAAACATCAACAGACAAGTGGATTACGACACGTCAAACAGTAGCAGTAATTGGTAACCATGTGTTTGCTAAATAAGATTTAAAATCATTAACAGACCTCTTCACTTAAAAGGTCTGTTTTTTTTCTATGTAAGATGTTATTAATCATATGACATAGTGATTTTTCAAACTATTTCTTCTTTCAAATAAAAATTTTTGTATTTACTCCACCACTCGGAGAAGTTAATACAGCATCAAGTTCAAAAACTCCCACTTTATTAATAAAAGCTATTTCTTAACTTCATAAAATTGTTATACACTAGAAAAATAAAAAACAAACTATTCGTTAGCAGGTGAAAGAATATGTATGATGTTACAATTATCGGCGCTGGAGTAAGTAGCATTTTTATGGCTTATTCACTAGCTAAAAGTAACAAAAAAGTTTTAATTCTTGATAAAGGTAAAGCGCTAGAAGATCGCCATTGTCCTTTAGACGAAGGAAAAGTGTGTAATTGTACTACATGTGATAAATATTTCGGGTTTGGTGGTTTAGGAAGATCTGAAGGGAAATTTAATTATACAAACGGATTTGGCGGAGAACTTGAGCAAAAAGTCGGTAAAGAGGGCTTTATACAGCTCATGGCTGAAGTAGATGAAATTCTATGTCAGTTTGGTGGAAGTTCTGTCTCAAAATATTGTACTGAAAATTCAAGTCTCACTAAAAGAGCTGAAGCGTGTGGTTTACAAATGCTAACAACAGAAGTAAGACATCTTGGTACTCCCCTTTCCAATAACATTTTTCAGCAGCTCTATGAATTTTTACTGACGAAAATAAAGATCAAATTTCAAATAGATGTACAACATATTCTGAAACAGGAAGATTATTTTACAATAGAGACAAATCAAGGAACAGTTCAAACTAAGCAACTAGTATTTGCAACTGGGCGTTCAGGGGCCGATTGGTTAAAAGAAATATGCAGTTCTCTAAGTATTTCTCAGGAGCAAACACGTGTAGATTTAGGAATTAGAGTAGAAATGAAAGAACATCAATTACGTTCTATATTAAAAGATACTTTTGAAACAAAACTTTCTTATCAAGGTGAGCATTTCACAGCAACTACTTACTGTATGAATCCAAAAGGACGCATCATTCGAAAGTACGAAGAAGGTTTAGTTATGCCTGACGGTCAAAATTTTCGAGAGCAAGGAACTGGCACTTCTAATTTAAACTTCACTTTATTTATTCCTCGCTATTTTCCAACTCTCAAAGAAGCAAATGTATACGCAAGTTCAATTATTAAAGGCATTAACCAAGGACGAGATCGGATTGTTATACAGCGCTTAGAGGACTTATTAAAGAAACAACCTACGGCGAAAAACAGCATGGAACATAATCGTATACAACCTACACTACAGGGGGATTATGGAGATTTGAATCAAGAAGTTCCTCAATTATATATTGAAGGGCTGAAAGAATTTTTATTACGTTTAGAACAATTTATACAAGAGCCTATTGATCAACATACTTTACTATATGGAATTGACGGAAAGTTCTATGCTCCTACGATAAAAATCAATAACTCTTTTGAAACAAGTGTGCATGGACTATTTTTAGTTGGAGATTGTTCCGGCGTCACTCATTCCTTATCTCAAGCTGCTGCAAGTGGTCTGTATGTTGGAAAGTACTTATCTGACATTTAATTTCTATCATTAAGATGTCAGTCAAATATTTTCAATTCCAAAACACTTTTACTTATATATAGTAAAAGTGTTTTAATAATCCCTCCTATCCTTCCCGGCTAATGATTAACTGGCAAAGAAACGGAATTTTACAAAATACATATGTAACATAACTGTATATTTAAAACGATTGACATTCAATTCTAATAAATTGAATGTCAACAGTTTTAAAAGTCTCTATCCATTTTCACTTTCATTTGTTCGATATTTTGTAACATCATCATAGTGTTTAATATGGTAGGATGTCTATAAGTCAATTTCACTACAACAATGACTTGTTCTGCCCGTTTCTCAAAAAGAGTTATATTTATGCTACTACGCTTTAAAAATCCCCATTGTATGTATATGAATATTTCAAATTATTCCCTTTAGAAAACATAATCTAAATGGTTCATTAAACTCTAATAGTTATAAAAACATAATATATAACTTCAATTAAATAAATTGTATAAAGAAGGTGTAAAAATGAAGAATAAAATAAATTTACAAATGCAAAATATAAGTTTTGTTATAATAATGGCTTTAGCAGTATGGTTAAAAACATATCTTATTACGCGATTCAGTTTTGATTTAAAAATTGAGTCTTCAACGCAAGAGCTTATTTTGTTTATTAGCCCTCTAGCCGCATCATTAGCATTTGTTGGATTAGCATTATTTGCAACTGGTGAAAAGCGAAATTATATAGCGCTATGTATTAATTTCTTATTAACGATCGTGCTTGTTGGAAATGTAATGTTCTATGATTTTTATAGTGATTTCGTTACATTACCAGTACTTGGACAAACCTCAAACTTTGGCCAATTAGGCGGCAGTATTATAGAGATATTAAACTACAAAATTATACTCGCATTCGTAGACATTGTTTTCTTCTTTATTTTATTAAAAAAGAAATCATTGGTCTTTAAAACAGAACGTGTAACTCATTCTACACGCTTGTTATACTTTCTTTTAACGATTGGTGTATTCTTTGCGAATCTACAGCTTGCAGAAAAAGAGCGCCCTGAATTATTAACGAGATCATTCGACCGGGTAATGCTTGTCAAAAATTTAGGCTTATATACTCACCAAGTATATGACTTAACACTGCAAGTAAAAGCTGGGTCACAAAAAGCACTTGCTGATAGTAGTAAATTACAAGAAACTGAAAACTACGTAAAAGCAAACCAAAGCGAGCCAAACCCTAATATGTTTGGTGCAGCGAAAGGAAAAAACGTAATTGTCGTCACTCTTGAATCCTTGCAGACCTTCTTAATAGGCGCATCAGTCAATGGGCAAGAAGTTACACCATTCCTAAATGAATTCATAAATGAAAGTTATTACTTTGATAACTTTTTCCATCAAACTGGTCAAGGGAAAACATCCGATTCTGAATTTCTAATCGATACGTCGTTGTATCCATTAAATCGAGGGGCTGTATTCTTCACACACGGTAACAATGATTATACTGCGACTCCAGAAATTTTACGTCAGCAAGGTTATTTCACTTCTGTATTCCATGCGAATAACGCAACATTTTGGAATCGTAATATTATGTACTCCGCTCTTGGTTATGATCGTTACTATAATGAGCTTGATTACAAAATTACGCCAGAAACAAATTTAAATTGGGGATTAAAAGATATCGAATACTTTGATCAATCAGTAGATATATTAAAAACTGTTGATCAACCATTCTATGCTCGTTTCCTTACTTTAACAAACCATTATCCATTCACGTATGATGAAGATACAAAATTCATTGAACCATACAACTCTGGTAATGGCGTATTCGATCGTTACATCGTAACTGCACGTTACTTAGACGAATCAATTAAAAAATTTATTGAGCGTTTAAAGGCCGAGGGAATGTATGATGATTCTATTATTGTGTTATACGGTGATCATTATGGCATTTCCGAAAAACATAATCGTGCAATGGCACAGTTTTTAGACAAAGATCAAATAACAGAATTTGATACTTTAAATTTACAACGTACACCTTTATATATTCATATTCCTGGACAAACAGAAGGTCAAACTATTTCAAAGCCTACGGGACAAATCGATATGAAACCTACTATTCTAAATTTATTAGGTGTTGGTTCTACGAATGATATCCGTTTTGGCCATGATATGTTTTCAGATGAATATACTGGCTTTGTTGTTTTACGCGATGGTAGCTTCGTTACAGATAAGTATGCATACAAAAACAACACTTTCTACGACCGTATAACAGGGGAAATTGTAGATTTACCAAAAAAAGAAGCTCAAGCCCTCATTAAACGTGCACAAAATGAATTACGAATGTCTGACAAAATTATTGAAGGCGATTTATTACGCTTCTCAGAAAGTAATAAAATTAAAACTGGCGAAGTACAAACTAAAATTAAAGAAACAGAAAAATAATCTATATATGAAAAAGGAGCAACTTATTACAATTGCTCCTTTTTACTTTCTTATAACACATCAGATTTTTCATATAAAAAATCTGATGTGTTTACTTTTATTCTACGCTTGTTTCTAAAGCTACATCCGTATAGGTATTATCATCACCTATATTTAAAATTACTTCACATTGACGCAATCTCAATTCAAAAAGCATGATAGAATCATGATAGATTTCAGGATTTGATTTCATCTTATGTAATATCTCTTGTTTTTCTTGTATTTCTAAATGCGTGTTTTCTACAGCTTGCTTTAAGGAGTTAAATGGATTCCTAAAGAATATATTAATATCTCGCTCTTGTGTGTTTTCAAACAGCTCAAATTGCAAGAAAAATTTCTTCATAATAGAAGCCGTTACTTCAGTATAATCTTCATTTTCTACATACTGTTTGTATTTGTTATATAGCATAGATTTATTTTTAGGAAGAACTCCAAATAATTTACCGGCACTTTTCAACAAAAATTGTGCTGGCGTAAATCGACGTAAAATATTTACTTCATCCATTTGTATTCTAGTCGTCATCCTGTCAGTATCTCTGCGCCAGTCATCAAGCACTTTAAAATCACATTCTAACTGTATTCTATTTTCTCCAAATAGTGAATTAAGCCCTTCACTAAGTTCTTCTAAATACGTTTGACTTTGAAGAAGCTCATTATTAGAAGTTGCAATCCAATTTTGCATAGAAAGAGCGAGATTAGGTAATACAGTTTGTTCTAAATATTTATGCACTTTTTCATTCATTGCTTTATTTAGTTCCGTATCCATGTGCCCGAAATCACTTTCTTCACTAATTAAATTAGAACAGCTCTTTAATATCTTCGGAATATTTTCAGTAAGATCATTTGTAATTTCAGTCTTCATTGAACGATATGATTGTGTAATGAAATGAATTTTTTCCCTCTCAAATGCAGTAAGGTTATTAATGCTACCGTTTAGTTTCACTAGCATATCTTCATTCCAATTAATAGCATCTACTAGATTATTTTCTTTCTCAACACGTTTATCCAAAAGATATGTAATTGTTTTTCGAATGAAAAATAATAACTTTTCAGTACGTTCTGCATCGATATTTTTATGATTAAAGTTAAAATGAATAAACTCAGTTAAATCATTTAATTGTTTACTACTTGTATATAACGAGGAATAAGGGAAAATTCTCGCATGCGGGAAATATGTGTTTATTCTCGTTGCCGTATCATGTAATACCCTTTTCACTTCTGCTTCACTGTAAATGTTATCGATTTTATTTAATAAGAAATGAATTTGTAAATTTGGCGTATGTTCTTGAATACTTAATAGAATGTCACGTTCTTTGTCAGTAAAAGGTGAATCCGCATTCAATACGAACAGTAATTCGTCTACAGAATTTAAATATTCGAATATCTCATCTCTAGTGTCGTTATTCCTATTAAAGCCAGGTGTCACTACAAATGTAAGTTTATTTTCATTTAAAAATCTGCATGGTAATTTAAATTCAACACACGCTCTATCTCTATATGTTTGATGGTGCTGAGACATCATATTATGGTAATCAGAGACATCTTCCGTTGTTGTAATTGCTGAGTCTGTTATAGCGTTTATTTCTATATGAGCATCATTTTTTAAAACTACTACATTTGAAATTGATTTTTCTAATATGTTTTCTCCTAATATAGAGTTAATAAATGTAGTTTTTCCATTTCCTGAAGTTCCCGTTACTAAAATACGATTTGTTCTTAAATCTGCGAGTTCGTCAACTAACCATTTAAATCGGTGACCTATTTCTATATTGTGCTTTTGTGCCCACTGTGTAATAGATTCAAAAAGGTGTAAGCTGTACTCTAAGCCATTTACATGATTAATAGAATGTGACAGTAAGTTTTCCGCATGCTCTATATTTGCTGAATCTATTTTGGAAGGGAAAATCTCATCCCATG
>NZ_JAKUFQ010000031.1:0-54447 GCF_022663475.1 Bacillus cereus group sp. BfR-BA-01382 | reverse complement strand
TCCTGCAAATCGTAATAAGCGAAAAAATGATGCGATGAGCCAATGAATATTATAGTCATCTGGGGTTTGAAAAAATCCAATCAAATTCATAGGAACAACCATTGCACCAGGTGATCTATCCATTAACACTGCTACTTTCCCATCAAGTATATGATTTGAAATGGCGTCTGGGCGTTCGCTTAAATAAGCCTGTGGAAAAGGAGTCCAATTTTGATCTTTTGTATAATTAGATAGCTCTCCAATACTTAATACCGCATCTGTTTTGATTTTACAGATTCTAGTTTCTATTTCTTGGACTACATCTGCGTTTGCTACATCACCTAAGTAAATTAAATAGACTATAGAAGTGGCTCGTTCTCCAATCGTCAGCTTTTTGATTTTTAACTCTGTAGAAGGAATATATCGACGAATAAGACCTATATTTTTTGTGGCATTTTCAATAAATCCATCATGGGATCCTTTAATAGTAACTTCTGAAATTGGCTCTTGAATCGCCCTTTCTGCCCAGCCTTTTGTGTTTATTAGAAGTGACCGCTTTTCTCCCTCCATAAACAGTACACATTGCCCCTCAAGTAACCCTTCTTTAATTTCATTCCATGTATATACTATTTTGGTATGAGTAGCAATAATATTAGAATTAAATATTTGACTGTCTTCATTTACTTCTTGTAATAATGGTGTAACAACATTGGTTTTTAATGCAACACCATCTGTAAGGCCTTCAAAATAATATAGTAAAATATTCGTGTTTGTTTTTAATTGCAAAGGATGTTCAATTAAATCTGCACTAATATCAAAGATATTATCTAGTGTATTTTTAAGTTGTTTTAAGTTACTTGTTTGAATCTTTTCAATGGTTTTATCTGTCTTAGTTTCTAAGGTCTCTTCATTTAAGGACAAAATTGACACCTCTTTAATATATAACGATTAGTTGTATTTATTATTTTTATATGATTGAATTTTATTCACTAATTTAAACTAATTGGAGATAAGAATTAATAAATTTGATGTGCTATATTATTAATTCAATAATTGAGAGCAAAAAGCAGATGTAATTTGTGTGGAAATTTAAGTATTAAGATAGAATTGAAATTTGAATGATTATAATAAAAAGAACCCTTGATAGGTTCTTTTTTAGTTGGTAAATATGTTGTCAACAATAGATGGCGATAAAGGTAGTAATTTAGATGTCTTTATGTTAATCAGCTAAATTTTGTAGGAAGAATTCATTTTTCATTTATTTGGGTGTTCTAGTGTATTTGAATTTTGCGCACTAACAAATTTTGTTTAGGGACAAAATGCATTTTCTTAATTATCAGAAAAAATAGCGCAACAAAATTCCTATTAATTATTTTGGTAGGTATCAAATATTTCTTTGGCCTTATTTTCTTGATATTACCGTACGTTTATATGTTTCTAAGGGAAAGAAATACTTTCATGTTACCATCTATTGTTTGATTAAGATGGTAACATGAAAGTGAAACGTTTACAACCAGAAAATAAAGAAAAAATATTAAAATGCGACTTTTTTCGACAATTATTCTATGTTTATATTTAATTTTATTATAGGAAAAGGCGGAGGGAAGCGGACCTTTTCCTATAAACTGTTTTGTTGGAATTAGAAATAACTAAAAAAGTAATAATAGCTTAAAATTAAAATGAAATTCAATGATAAAGTTATTATTGAATTTTTGAACCTCAGGTGTCTTGAAAGTATGGTCAAATTTTAATCCACTTTGCATTTCTTCCTTTTGTAACTAGCTTAATATGGCCAAACAGTTGCAAGGAATTTAAAGCCTTACTGATTGTACTCTCTGCAATGTCTGGATAAGTGTTACGAATACTTTCTTTAGTAAAGGGTTGTTTTTGTTTAAGTATAAAATCCTGAATTCTCTCAACTTTAGTATGTTTACATATAGAATCTAGAACTGTGTTATGAAGATCTTTGTAAGCCTCTAATATAATGGTTAAAAACGTTTTTAACCAAAAGCTATTATTATGTTCCTCGCAGTACCAATTCACCGAAGATTTATAAATCGAATTGTAATAATCAGATTCATGTTTCTTAATATATTTATCCAAACATACATATTTTACAAATGTATGTCCACTCTTAATTAACAGCAATTGCATTAACATAAATGCCAACCTGTTATTACCTTGATTGAAAGGGACTATGCAATAAAAATTTAATATAAAACGAGCTATTAATAAAAGTGAATGAAGCCCCTTACTAGTATTTAATGAGTTGTATTGATCACATAATTGCTCCATAAACTGTGGAATAAGTTCATGTGGAAGAATGCGGTAACTATTCAAGTGCATTCCATGTTCTGGAATTCCTGGAATAATAAAAGGTTTTTCACGCCATTTGGCACTGTCAGAGGTAATGTAATGTATTAGTTGAAAATGTAATTCCTGTATAGTTGCTGGATTGATTAATAAAGTACAGGAGTTTTTATGTACAAAAGAAAGTGTTTGATAATAGCAAAAAATAGCATCTTCCGAAATATTTTGAGGTACGATATCATCTAAAATAAGTTCTTTTAATCTTTTATTAGGAACTTTTATATCCTCGTAAATAGTTGTGAAATTTTTTATGTAATGTAGTGGTATAGTTTTTTCTAAGCTATTAAATATGTCCTTGTTTTGTTCCTGATAAGCAGCTAATTTTCCTTTGAATTCGCTAATTTCACTTATTAAATTTATTAACCTCCTTTTCAATTCAATATTTTTATACTTATCATCAAAAAAGTCTCTCATTTTTGTTCCCCCTGTAACCCCTTAACACGTTGTTGCATATATCTTTCCATTCTAAAGGTATTCCACGACATCATTGTAAAATAACGACATTTTCGTTCTGATTTTAAATATATATCAGAATCTATATTTTTATTTAACAATTAAAACATGGAGATTATAAAGAAGAATCGTTAGGATTCAATTTTAATAGGCATAATCCTAACATCAAATGTACAAATGTACAATAAAAAAATAAAAAATATAAAACTATCGACTCTTTTGAAAGATTATTTAAAAGGGTTTTAAGAAATTGTAGGTATAGAGTGCTTTAGTTTAGCAGTAAATATTGAAGTGGTAATAAAGTTTTCATAGGTAATCATAAAGTAGATAAACTATTAATTTGTGACAATTATGTGTCTAATCTATTATATACTTTTATGAGAATTCTAAAATTAAATCCTAAAGAGCTGAATTTTCTATATTTATCATAAAGATCAGAAGAGGTGTGTTGATGAAATGTATCATTTTATATAAAAATATGTAACGTTTAATACTCGTATTGTAAAATATTTTGACATACGTTAATTTAAATATTAGGTACAGGAACATTTAATAAAAACTCAGTACTAAAATACCCTTTAAACGTTTCACCCTAAAATCGTTCTCAAGCACACTGAAGTTCATCCTTTGTTTCTGTGCCTTATTAGCTAAAAATAACATAATAAATTGTTAAAATGTGATAATTAAAAATGGGATTTTAAATCTTTTCTCTTTTCTTAAACGTTAACAATCTCTTGATAATTTGTTTAAAGTAAGGAAATACAGGATAGAAAATAGCTATTAATAAAGAAAATACAGTTAAGCTAGATACCTTAAGCTATTTTATGAGTAATTAAGCGTTAGTTTGAATTAGTAGGGGTATTATATGTGTTTTAACCTCAAGTGTATATGTTTAAGGTTAAAGGATTTGTGAGTGGTATAAAAGCAAAAAAGTCTGGAAGAAACGGATATAATCGGTTTCTTCCAGACTTTTTTGCTTTTTGTAATATAAAAAATTTATTTTTCCTATATGAGGAATTTTTTTGTTTTAATATTTGAATTTTTTGTGAAATTAAACGGAGTTTTTATTCTTCTTTTAATACATAATGTTACAAAATTGCGTAATTGTATTTACTTTATTTTTATAGGAGATTAAAAATAATAATAAATGCACCAATTTATGAGAGATATTAATATATTAATTGATGATTTGTTCGTTTATCCTTATATTGCTATTATATTAGCGAAAGCAATATATTGGGGGGACAAAAATGAAATTGAAATTAACATCTAAATTGGAAAGATTAAGAACAAGTAAAAAGGGGATTGGTGCTTGTGTTTTGGCTGCAGGCATGACGGCAATCACAATGGCTCCTCAAAGTGCGTATGCACATGGGTTTGTTGAAAAGCCGAGTAGTCGTGCTGCTTTATGTAGTCAGAATTATGGGGTATTAAATTTAAATTGTGGAAATGTAATGTACGAACCTCAAAGTCTAGAAGCACCTAAAGGATTTCCAGATAGTGGACCGATTGATGGGAAAATCGCTTCGGCAGGAGGGTTGTTTGGAGGTATTCTTGACCAACAAACATCAAATCGTTGGTTCAAAAACACAATTAAAGGTGGAGTAAATACATTTACATGGAAATATACAGCAGCACATTCTACAAGTAAATGGCATTATTACATTACAAAAAAGGGATGGGATCCTAACAAACCATTAACACGTGCTGAATTAGAACCAATCGGAACTGTGAAACATGACGGTTCGGCTGCATCAAATAATTTAACACATACAATTAATGTACCAACTGATCGTAATGGTTATCATGTTATTTTAGCTGTATGGGATGTAGCAGATACGTCAAATGCTTTTTATAATGTAGTTGATGTAAATTTAGTAAATAATGAAACTCCTGATACAGTAGCTCCAAGTCAACCAACTGAATTAAATGCCTCTAAAGTTTCTGCCAATAGTGTTGAAATAACATGGAAGGCTTCCACTGATAATATAGGTGTAAAAGAATATCAAGTGTTACGTAATGGAGAAGTAATTGATACGGTACCAGGTACAACTTTTATTGATAAAAAATTAAAAGCAGATACGGAATATACTTATACAATAAAGGCATTAGACTCTGCTGGAAACATATCAAAAGAAAGTGAAAAACTGAAGGTTAAGACAACACATACAATCCCCGATATAGAGGCTCCAACTCAACCAAAAGGATTACATAGTATGGGTACAACATCGACAACTGTTGATTTAATGTGGAGTCCGTCAGAAGATAATGTAGGTGTTGACCATTATATTGTATATAGAGAAAGCGCTGGGGTTATGAATAAAATTGGAACAGCGGCTAATACATCCTTTATGGATAAAGATTTGAAGGCTAATACATCGTATAATTATGTAGTGACGGCGGTTGATTTAGCTGGAAATGAATCTAGTAGAAGTGATGTTTTGAATGTAACAACAAAGTCAGAGAATTCCGCATATGAAAAATGGGATGCAAGAAAAGCATATACTAAAGGTGATAGAGTAGTACATGAGGGGAAAGTGTACGAAGCGGTTCAAAATCATCAAGGAAATGGCGACTCAAATTGGATTTTTGCTTTATCGCTTTGGAAGCCAGTTTTGAATAAATGATAAGCTGAAAAAGATAGTTTACAATTTTGGATTGCTCTTTAAAAATTAAGGGCTGTTCCAAATATAATTATCTAATGGATTAAATGATATGTTAATAAAGTGAAACTGTAATCAGTGGAGGTTTTGTTCATCCCCGACTGATTATCAGCCCTCACCAATCGGGCTTTTACGGGCGCCCGTTAACGCGGGATAAAATTTAATCGCTATCCTAATGTTTACGAAATGAAATTAAAAAAAGAATCCCAATGGAATTCCATTGGGATTCTTTTTTTCTAATTTGTAATAGCGTAAATTTTCACTGTGAATTTGCTAGTGGCACCAATTGGACTTGCAATATAATATTTAGTATTTGTGTAAGCTTCAGTCTTAGATTCATGTGAAATATTCTTCCAACGAGTGGAATCTATTCCCAGGGAAACATCAATCATTACATTGAAAGAAATAGTAGAAGGATAATCTTTTTCTGAAGGCTCAATAACCCATTTTAATTCTTTTGTACCTACAGGTAAACTATCAATTTTAAAGTTTTGGCTGGATCGATTTTGTTGCCCTGATAAAGGACTAGATTCAGATGCTATTTGCGAAATTAATATTTCTTTTTCATTTGAATGTATACCATTTAATTTAATGATACTATCAATTAAACCTGGACCAGGAAAATCAGCTGCGATGATACCAGAATGTTTAATTGCGCCTTGTTGTAAGAGTTCGGTCCCAAGTATATTCATCCCCCCATAGTATACTTGTCCGTTTCTATCGCGAGGGAAATCACTCCACGCATTAGTGGAATTCGTTTGAATCAATTTAGGACTACTGTCAGTATTTCTGCCTTCTTTTCCGCTTGCAACAAACCAAGGATATACATTATTTAAAAATGCGGCTGCGCCCCCCGTACCACTAAAATGGTTGAGGTGAATTTTTCCATTATTAAAGTTAGTATTTGTATTTTGTAGATGGTTTTTTATCGCAATCCATTTTGTGTATATTTCGTTTGGTCCGCTTCCAATTTCAAATTTATCTTGTATATTCAAACCTTCGTAATCAATCCCGTACAATTGAGTGGATGTAAAGTTTTGTAAGATTACAATTTTCCCGCGGGTATCTCCTAAAGTAGGATTATTTCTATCTGAAGTTTGTACGGAATTAGGATCCCAAAAATATGAAGCATTAACGTTTTTGTATTTTAAAAATATCTCCTCAAATGATAGAGATCCATTTTCAGGAGTAGTTTCTTCTTTTAAGCGCATTAATATTGTTTCTGTTGGATGAGCTTTTAAAAATTGAATGGTCTCTTTCAATACATCTTCAAACACAGCTTTTTGATTTACAACACCATGATACATTGCAAAAGAATCTTTTACACGTTTAACACGCATATCTACATATCGAATTCCGGAATTTAATTGTTGGGATAAACTCATAGTTTGATTTCTTGTCAAATTTTCATCAATAAAACTTGCTCCATGTAAAGCCATTGTACCGTGAGTCCCTGGAATAGATATTTCACTTATTTTTGTTGAATCTTCTATTTTCGCCATCCACGATGGATTTTGATACCCTATATTGGATTCATAGGAGTAACCTGGATGACTATTAGCTAAAATAGTAGATGGTGTACTTAAACTTGCTAGTGTAATACAAGTAAGGATACTAATTTTAAAGAAATTTCTCATTTTTATTTTGTTCATTTTTTCTCTCCTGACCTTTAAACAATTGTTAGATGATTTTTTACTATATTTATTGTTTTTCATTCTTAAGATAATAAATTTTTGTATTTGAAAATAATTAACAATAGGGGGAGTAAGTTATTTGAGACTTTAATAATTTGTTATTATAAATTGTCTCTAATAGCCAAATGGATTATTGAAAAATCGAAGTATAGCCTCCCAAAAAAACAACTGTTTATTGCATTGAATACAAACAAAACAGAAGTCCTAAAAAAGACTTCTATTTTGTGACATATAATGAATAATAAGGTGGTAAACAAATCAAGATAATGTGATTGAGTGGTAAAAATTTATTAATAGCTGTTTTAGAATCTCTTATAACAAGGCTGATTACAAAAAGCGGATCTCTACACTGCTAATAAAAATTGAAAAATTCTACTCATTAAAACTTAGACTAACTACAGTTGCAATTGATTGGGCTGCATGTTCCCAGCTTCCATCTATAACTTTACCAATTTGCTGACCAAGTGTATTTAAATCATTTGGATTAACTGGAATTCCATTATACGCAGCAAGAATTGATAAAAGTGGAGCGGCAAATGGTGTCCAACCACCTCTATCAATATTAAATACAGGTTTATCTAGTACCTTTCCATCTTGTACTGTAAACTCATAATAAAATTGATCATCTGGACGAAAACTTAAATGATGAGAAATTTGCCCCTTAACATATTTTTTTCCTGCACCTAGGTTTACTACTTCTATTTCTTTTACATTAAATTCATGTTCAAATACTTTAATTTTTTTGACTTCTGGACCATTTAAGGCAGCTTGAACGGCTGTTTCCAAATTATTTTGTGCCAAAGGTTGAATACTCGATTGTGCCTCTTTGTGTTGAATAGGAGCCTCTTTTTCTGCAGCAAACACCGAGGTAGTAGGTAGTGCACCTGTAGCTAACGTAGCGGCAAGTGCTGTTGTCATAATGATTTTTCTTTTCATCTTCATAGTTTTTCTTCCTCTCTTAAAGTTATGATATATAATCTTTTAAAGACTGACACGGTGCAATTTTTTTCATAATGCACGTAAAAAATTAGTTTAAGAATTATGTGAAATCTTGTCAGAAAATTAAAGTTAATTATATATGTATTTAAGATGATATCTATCTACACATATTTTTTCAATTTTTAGATAAATGAAATAGTAATGATTTCTTAAGAATTAATTTAGCACCTTGTTTATCTAGAAAAGTCCTATAAACACATTTAATTCATAGTAAAAGTAATATATTTGATATTAAATGTCTTGCATAATGCGATAAAAGTTCACAATTTTTTTATCATTATATACAGAAAAAGGTAACGAAACTTAAGCGATATGTAATACTTGTCATAGTTGTGAATTATGTAAATCTATTTAGTGTAACAGCTAAGATGTTAGATCTTGTTTTTCTTAAAAACATTACTTATTCGGATTCATGAAAAGGATTTTAATGGATTAGTTTGATTTGATATAAAAAGAGGACGCATTTTTATTTGCGTCCTCTTTTTATGATAATTTATTTTACAAGTTAAGAAGAATCTTTGATCATCTAAATAAATTCTATCACCCTATTAGGAGATGCTAGTAGAACAATATGGACTTTTATTTAGTTCATTTTCTAACAGTTCGTTTAATTCAATACTATAGGCAAGCATAGTACTTAGTTCAGAACCTTCTTCTATTGTTTTATTGATAATACTCTTTCTTGGTACTATTCTAAGTATTTTTCAGCTAGGTAAGAGGGGTATGTTGAAATAGGAGGGCCCATCTTAAAGTAGGATAAATTGGTCTTTGAAATCGGTATACAGTTCTTTAATAAATATAGTTTTTGCAATATATCTTTATCTATGGGATGAAGCATATAATCTGTCATGATGAAATAATTGTGATGGTAGATAAATACTTTTCCTTCTGGTAAAACCGCGTGACGAGATAAATTTGGATAAATAGGTGGTCCATCTGAAAATTGATTTAAACTACGTTGTGAAACTTTAATAATTTCTTGAACTGAAAATTTAAATTTGCGAAATGCAATGGTGTCAATAAATGGACGTTTTTGATTATTTTCTATATAAAATAACTCTCCTTTTTCACTTTGCACAACCCGTAGATTTGGAATTGACTCTGTAAGGGTTATGGGGGGCCCTTCTGTATATTTGTAGATAAATGGATCGGGAATTAAGACAATTTCATTTTGATTATATTTGAAGTAAGAAAGCATATCTTTCGAAATAAGCCTGCGTTTAAAGTTATCAATTAAAAATACTTTACCTTGTGAATTACTAAATAAAATACCATTTAAATCTTTTGAAGGGAGGTTAGCATATAGGTTTTGGAAAGAGAATGGTGTTTTAAAAGTAATATCGAGCACTTTGTTAATGGGATAAAAAGGTTGAAATGTATTTAGGCGTTTCCAAAACATTGCATCTCCAGCAAACCAATATAAAGGATTTGTATCCCAATATCCACAGTACTTTTCATAGACTTTTAATAATATTCTTCTAGTATGCATAATTGAACAATGATCTACAACATTAGCAGCTGTATATAAAATTTCCGAAGCTTCTCTCACAAATTCATTTGTAGGTTGTAGGTTATAATCAACATATTTTACGTATTGGGAAGAGTAGACTACATCAATTTCAGGATGTTTTTCTAAGAAAGACAACATTTCAGCTAATCTGTTTGGAAGGTATATAGTATCATCTGTTAAATAGCAAATATAATCCCCACAAGTTAATGGTAGTGCCTCATTGATAAGTGTTGCATATCTTGTAGTTTTATATCGTTCATCATCTTGTATAAAACTATTCGTATAAGTAATTCGAGGATCCTCTAGATAATTTTTTATGACATTTATAGTTTCTGGACAGGAGTTATCATCCATAATAAAAAGTTCCCATTCTTTATAAGTTTGCATTAGAACACTTTCAATAACTTGATTAATTAATGATGGCTTATTATAACTAGTAAGGATAATTGATATTTGGGGTTGCAAAGTCTTCACCTCTATTGAGAATATTGAATGTGTTTTTCTAGTGAAATCTAATAATTAAAGCTTTATCGACACTTTCTTTTTTATACTTAAATAATTTATGACTTTTTCATAGATATGGTATGGACTATAGTGGAGAAAAAAGAGACATGGGTGAATATAAATACTGCTATTAATTTTTTATAGATAAAGAAACCTTTTTTAAAATTATCGGAACGGTTTGTCCTTTCTATTTATATAATAACGTAACTGTTTTTGTATTTATTGATAAGGAGGAGAGAGAGATTTGCCTAAAATTTCAGTTATAATGACAAGTTACAATAAGCCTGCGTTTGTTGAAAAATCTATATTAAGTGTATTAAACCAAACCTTTCAAGATTTCGAGCTTTTTATAATGGATGATGATTCAGATGAAATGACCCAGAAGGTGATTCAACCATTCATAAATAATGAAAATGTACATTTTTATAAAAGTAATGTAGCTCATATTTCTGAAAGGACAAAAAAAGTAAGATATGCCGCTTTAATTAATGAGGCACTTAAGCATGCTAAAGGAGAATATATAACTTATATTACAGATGATAATCAATATGAAGAAGAACGTCTTAAAAAGATGTCTAGTTATCTTGATGAGAATAAAGATGTTCAAATTATTTATTCTGCATCAAAAACGATTCATATAGATGAAACAGAGATGCCTATTAAAACGGTTGAGAGACCTGCAAAAAAAATTACGAATAATGCTCCATGTACAATTGATCATTGTTCTATTATGCATAGAGCATCTGTTTTACCAATTCTTGAAAAAAGGTGGAATTCTTATTGGGATGAAGATCCTCAGTTTTACCGGATAGGAGATGCACGCTTCTTTTGGAGATTAAATCACTATTGGGATTTTTATCCCTTAGATGAAATTTTAGATATCAATTATATTACTCCCCATTCAATACATGCGCAGTTATTTGCAGAAGAAAAAAATGAATTTGTGCAATTATTACCACCACAAAGAACATGCAAAGAATTAAGGGAAGACTTAAGAAGAAAAAGAGGGTGAAAAATTGAGTGACATTTATTTGAAAAATTACTGGCTATTAAATTTAGAGTATATAAATATTTTTTCAAGGTTAAAGCATTATAATATTCCTTTACCATTACTGAGTAATTTTTATCAATATTTAGATGAAGATATAAAAAATAAAATGAAAGATAATAATTTTTACAAGCAATTGTCAATTGAGCCAATAGCAGAAACACAGTTACAGTTAGAGTTTGAAAAAATAATGTCTGTATTTCAATCAAAAATAAAAAGAAAAAACCAAAATGGAGCAATCCTCCTAAATTCAGATTATCTCCGTTTTTCAGTAAGTAACTTTACTCACTTTAATCCAAATCAAACAAAGATATTAACTAGATCAAAAAAGACCGAACTCTATGGTCTTCCTACAGTTTGTGCACCAGATTATATAAAAACATCTGCTAATACCGCACATGTTTTTATAGAAAAAGCTAAAGAAATCTTTTTAAAGTTTAATAAGCACCCACTATTTTCAAACCTCTTTTTTCAAAAAAAATTACTAAGCGACCTTCCTATCATGATTGAGAAACTTAATATGGCTCATTTTATTTTTAAAGAACAAGATATTTCTGGTGTGATTGTCGGTACTACGGAAGATATAACAAGTAGAGCTCTTACTTTTCTTTCTAGTAGTGAGGGTATACCGAGTTATTGTCTGCAGCATGGTGCAGTAATGGGGGAAGAAGCATACTTTCCGGTTTTCGCAACAAAACAGGTCGTATATGGGAAATATGAAGAAGATTGGTACCTTCAAAAAGGGGTCAGTGAATCTCAAATCGAAATACTAGGGCACCCCAGATATGATGAGATCTTTGATAGAGTATATATGGATAAAAAGAATCTTTTTAATAAATTAAAAATAGACCCCTCTACAAAAGTGGTTTTTATTGCAACCCAGCCATTTAAAACTTCATTTTATACTGAATTGACAGAAAAGTTAGTGGAAGACAAAAATATTACGGTTATTATAAAACCACATCCTTGGGAAAAAGGGCGTAATTTAGTGGGAGAATATATTAAGTTAAGTAACTTATATCCTAATGTTAAATATATAACAAATGAAATAAACATATATGATGTTATTTTACATGCAAATCTTGTGGTTATCTCAAATTCAACAGTGGGATTAGAGGCAATGTTATTAGATATACCTGTAGTTGTTTATAAATCTTTATTAGAGGAAAGGGATTATAAATATTACGATACATTAGATTGGCTTGTAAATCATTCTATGGAGGATATGACTAGCACGATTAAAAAGGTTCTAAATAATCCTTTACAATCAAATTTAGCAAAAGAATTAAGAAGAAAATTTATTAATGAAAACTATCCGCAAGAAGCATGCACAAAAAGATTAATAAATTTAATTCAAATTGAAAAAGATTAAAATCGTCACCATTTATAAATATTTGAAGTAAAAGATTATATCCTCAGTTTTCAATGATTAATATGTATTTTAAACTTGCAATAGAAACGTATGTTTCTATATCCGGCAAACTAGTTTATCTCTCAACAAATGGATTGCCTATGGAATTACAAACAAGTTGAAGAGAGTTTTTTTGCTAAAATTATTTTTTAATATGAGGAGGTATATATTTTCATGTTTTTTAAAGATAAAAATGTTTTAATTATTGGTGGAACAGGAACAATTGGAAAAAGCATTCTTTCTAATGTTCTACAGGAAAAGCCAAAAGTGGTAAGAGTTTTTAGTAGAAGTGAATACAATCAATTTTTATTACAAGAAGAATTTAGGGATAAAAATCGAAATATTCGTTATTTAATTGGGGATATTCGTAATTATGATCGAGTATTTAGTGCGATGGAAAATATTGATTATGTATTTCATGTGGCCGCGATGAAGCATGTTTCGTTTTGTGAATATAATCCGTTTGAAGCAGTTTTGACCAATATTTTTGGAACACAAAATGTAATAAAAGCGGCAATTGCTCAGAAAGTAAAAAAGGTAGTTTTTACAAGTTCTGATAAAGCGATTTCACCAACAAATAATTACGGTGCAACAAAATTGACTGCTGAAAGATTGATTACGTCAGCGGAATATTCAAAAGGTTCAAGTGAAACGACATTTACAAGTGTTCGCTTCGGAAATGTGATGGGATCAAGAGGCTCTGTCATTCCTTTATTTGAAAATCAAATTAAAGAAAACCAAAAAATAACTGTAACGGATCTTAGTATGAGTAGATTTATGATGACACTGAACCAAGCAACTATGTTAACAATTGAAGCAATGAAAATAGCAAAGGGTGGTGAAACTTTTATATTAAAAATGCCAGTTATTTTATTAAAAGATTTAAGTGAAGTGATGATAGAAGAAGTTACAAAGTTATATGGGTTGCCCAAGGAGAATATAAAAATTGAAGAAATTGGGTTAAAACCTGGTGAAAAAATGTATGAAGAACTTATGACGCATGATGAATCTTTACAGGCTTTTGAATTACCAGATATGTTTATCATTCCTAGCCCCTTAAAAAAGGGAACTCAATATGAAAATGCAAAAAGGGCGAAGGTTGGGTTTTACCGTTCTGATCATCAAAATGCGATTTCAAAAGAAGAGCTTAGAAATTTAATATTAAACCAGCAACTATTAACAGGAGGGGAGAAACTATGAAAATATTAGTAACTGGTGGTGCAGGTTTTATTGGTAGGTGGGTTGTAAAGAGATTATTGCAGGATAAGCATGAAGTATGGATATTAGACAACTTAGCAAATTCAACTACTGCAAATATCACCGAGTTTGCACACGATCTAAATTTAAAGCAATGCATTCAAGGAGATATTAAAGATAAAAAATTAGTTGCTGAATTATTTAAAAATAATTCATTTGATCTTTGTTATCATTTAGCAGCGAGTATCAATGTTCAAGATAGTATAGATGATGCTAGATCAACTTTTGAAAATGATACAATAGGTACTTTTAATTTGTTAGAACAATGTCTTAAGTATGACGTCAAAATGGTCTTTATGAGTACTTGTATGGTATATGATAAAGCTACTAATATACAAGGAATATCAGAATTAGACCCGATTAAACCAGCTTCTCCATATGCTGGATCAAAAATTGCTGCTGAAAACATGGTTTTATCTTACTATTATGCTTATAAGCTACCTGTAGTGGTTATTCGTCCATTTAATACGTATGGTCCATTCCAGAAAACAGGTGGGGAAGGTGGGGTTGTTGCCATTTTTATAAATAATAAATTAGATAATGTACCATTGAATATATATGGGGATGGAAAACAAACGAGAGACCTTTTATACGTTGAAGATTGTGCAGATTTTGTTGTGGCAGCAGGATACTCTGTAAAAGCAAATGGTCATATTATCAACGCTGGAACAGGACAAGATATATCCATTAATAAATTAGCAGAATTGATTTCGGGAAATAAAGTAAGTATTCAACATGTAACTCATATCCATCCGCAAAGTGAAATCCAAAAATTATTATGTAACTATGAAAAAGCAAAAACAATATTAAACTGGGAACCGAAAGTTTCTTTAGAAGATGGAGTTATTAAAACAGAAGAGTGGATTAAATCTTTAAAAATTAACCCTAAGGAGAAAGAGTAATGGTAAGGGGGATTCTCGGTATTCATGGAGGAAAGCCTGTTAGAAAAACTTATTTACCATATGGTCAGCAACAAATTGATGAATATGACATTCAGGCTGTTGTAGACGTATTAAAAGGGGATTTTTTAACAACAGGACCTATGGTTCAACAATTTGAGGAGGCTATAGCGAAATATGTGGGAGCAAAATACGCTGTTTCCTTTTCAAATGGTACAGCTGCATTGCATGCTGCCTGCTATGCAGCTGGCATAACTGAGGGAGATGAAGTAATTACAACTCCAATGACATTTGTAGCAAGTGCAAATTGTATCTTATACCAGGGTGCAAAGCCGGTATTCGCCGATATTGACAATGAAACATATAACATTAGTCCTAAATCTATAGAGGAAAAGATTACAAACAAAACAAAAGCCATTATTCCCGTACACTTTACTGGACAGCCTGTAGAGTTAGAAGCAATACAAAAAATAGCAAAAAAAAATAATTTGATTATCATTGAAGATGCAGCCCACGCATTAGGAGCCACTTATAAAAATAAAAAGATTGGTTCAATTGGTGATATGACAATGTTTAGCTTTCATCCGGTGAAACATATTACTACCGGAGAGGGCGGAGTAATTACCACAAATAATCCTCTTTTTTATGAAAAACTTGTTCAATTCCGTACACATGGAATTGAAAGGAACCCCAAAAAACTTCTTGAAAATCATGGACCTTGGTATTATGAAATGCAATTCTTAGGTTACAACTATAGAATTACGGATATACAAGCTGCTCTTGGTTTATCACAGTTAAGTAAATTAGACTCTTTTATTAAGATTCGAAAGAAATATGTAGACATCTATAGTAAAGAATTTAGTTGTTTATCTGAAATCATCATACCAAAGCAATTGCCTCAAACCAGTTCGAGCTGGCACCTTTATATTATTCGTTTAAATACTAAGTTATTAAAATGTAATCGAAAAGAATTTTACGAAGCGTTACAAAGAGAAAATATCGGTGTGAATGTGCACTATATACCCGTACATTTGCAACCGTTTTATCAAAAATTAGGTTATGAAAAAGGTATTTGTCCGCAAGCAGAAAACGTATATGAGGAAATTATTACGCTGCCTCTATTTCCTAAAATGACAGAAGCTGATGTGTGGGATGTAATACAAGCTGTGAGAAAAGTTCTTTTGTTTTATAGTGTTGCTAAAAATTAAATGAAAGGGGGGTTAATAAAATTGCAAAATCAGAAATTGTTAAGAGCAGTTACAAAAGTTGACATTAAAAAAGGAGAGATTATTACAGCTAATAAAGTAACAATGGAGTTAAATGTTGTAGAAAATGCGCTGAACAAGCTTGAAGCAGAGGAATTATTACCTCAGGTAGCTGTATATAATTTGTCTGCAGGTACCCCATTAACAAAAGAGGTTATTGAACCTCCTAAGGTAGTAATAATTGTACTTTGCCGCTTAAAATCTACTAGGTTACCTTTAAAAGCCATATTGCCAATACACGGAGTTTCTTCCATTGAACGATGTCTTATAAATACATTAGCTATTCCAGGAAAACATCAGGTCATACTTGCTACTTCAGATATTGCACAAGATGACCCTTTGGAAAAATTTAATTTAGATGGAAAGGTTAAGATTTTTAGAGGTGATCCAGAAAATACCGCTGATCGCATGTTCCAAGCTGCAAAACAAGAAAATGCAAACATTGTCATGCGGATTACAGGAGATTGCCCAGCTGTGTCACCAGAAATTAATAATTTTTTACTAGATGAACATTTGAAAAGTGGTGCAGATTATACACAGGCAGAGTTAAGTACGTTACCTGTCGGAACAGCAGGCGATATTTTTACATTAGAGGCAATTGAACGACTACTACAAACCCCAAAACCTTTAACCTATGCAGAATACCTTCCATTTTATTTTATTAATAATCCACATTTATTTCGTATCAATATAGTGAAACTTCCTCAACCATTTTGTTACCCTACTTGGAGGTTAACATTAGATGAACAACCGGATTTAGATATGTTCAATGAACTTTATAAAGGTCTGAATGTAAAATCTAAACCTTTATTTTTTCATCAAATAAAAGATTACATCCTTCGAAACCCTGAACTTATTGAAATTAATAGTCATGTAAAATTGAAATGGGCAAATCAACAATCATTAGTAGATGAGTTAAATAGAGAAACGATATTATAAATTAATAAATTGTAGTGCTTTTAGTGAGGAGGGAGTATCTTGCTTGAGAAAAAAATTGCCTTTCGCGCCGACGCATCTATTGAAATAGGTACCGGTCATATTATGCGTTGTTTAACACTGGCCCACGAGTTACGGAATAAAGGTGCTCAAGTATATTTCATTTGTCGTAAGCTAGAAGGTGATTTACATCAATATATTTTAAATAAGGGATTTTGTGTGTTTGTATTAGATGGAGATGGTGAAAATACAAATTTCTTAAGTTCAGAACACGGGAGTTATTTAAATTGGCTCAAATATCATTGGTTTGTTGATGCACAGCAGACCAATGATATTTTGTCGCAACTTCCCAAGTGTGATTGGTTAATCGTTGATCATTATGGATTAGATAATAGGTGGGAGTCTGCTTTAAGAAAAACTGTAAGGAAAATCATGGTAATCGATGATCTTGCAAATCGAATGCACGACTGTGATTTGTTACTAGACCAAAATTTATACGATAACCCTAATGATCGCTATAAAGATTTAATACCAGAGCACTCATTAGTAAAATTGGGGCCTAAATATGCTATATTACGGCCAGAGTTTCATGCTGCTAAGAAATTTTCACGAAAAAGAACAGGAGAAATTGAGAGGATTTTTATTTTTTTTGGTGGGCATGATGTAACAAATGAAACATTAAAAACATTAAGAGCCTTACAAAATATAAATCAAGATAACTTAAAAATAGATGTTGTGGTAGGAAGCCAAAATCCGCATAAAGAGGAGATTCAAACTTATTGTAAGAGTGTTTCTAACGCTTCATATTATTGTCAAATAGAAAATATGGAAGAGCTTCTCGTACGAGCGGATTTAGGGATAGGAGCTGGAGGAACAACCACATGGGAACGCTGCTTTCTTGGATTACCTTCTATTACAATTACAACTGCACAAAATCAAATTGAAGTAACCAAGGCTGTAGCAAAGGTTGGAGCTACATGGAATATTGGTACAGCTGAAAGTGTTTCGGATAAAGCAATTATGGAATGTCTAAACAAACTTTTATCAAATTCTAAAATAGTGAAAGAAATGTCTAATAAAGCTCTTTCTATACAGTGTGCCAGTAATTCAAATGAAATAGCAAAAAATATTTTAGGAGGATAGTATGTTAGATATTGAGGATTTTCAATTGGAAAGGTTAGAAAAGAAAGATTTAGAACTTATTTTAAATTGGCGGAATGCAAAAGAAATACGTTCAGTTATGTATGAAGATCATCAAATAACAATAGACGAACATTTAAAGTGGTATGAACAACTCATAATGGATGAAACAAAGGTTGCAAGAATATTAATATATAAAGAAAAACCAATTGGATTTGTTAATTTTACAAAAATAGATGAAATGAATCGAACTTGTTATTGGGGATTTTATATAGGTGAAAAACAAAGTGTAAGACGTGCCGGAACTGTATTAGGTTTATTAGCATTAAATTTTATTTTTGAAATTAAAGACATACACAAAGTATATGCAGAAATAATAGAATCAAACTGTATTAGTTTAAATTTTCATCAGAAACTTGGTTTCCAAGAAGATGGAAGATATGAAGATTATATTTATAGGGACAATGATTATATAGATGTCATTACAATGACCTTGTCCCGTGAACAATGGGAGGAAAGAAAAGAAGCTATAAAAATAGAACTTGAAGGTGAAAAAAATGAGTAATGTATATATCGGAGGTAGAGAGATTGGCAATAGTTTGCCACCATTTATTATTGCAGAAATGTCAGGAAATCATAATCAATCATTAGATAGAGCGTTGAAAATTGTAGAGGCAGCTGCGGAGGCCGGGGCACAAGGATTTAAAATTCAAACATATACACCAGATACAATGACTTTAAATATAGAAAATGGTGATTTTTCAATTCACGATACGAAAAGTTTATGGAAAGGCAAATCACTTTATCATTTATACAAAGAAGCATATACACCATGGGAGTGGCATAAACCAATTTTTGATCGCTGTATAGAGTTAGGGATGATACCATTTAGTACGCCTTTTGATGAAACAGCTGTAGACTTTCTAGAGACATTAAATGTTTCATGTTATAAAATTGCATCTTTTGAAAATACTGATATCCCCCTCATACGTAAAGTAGCCGCAACAGGAAAACCAATAATTATTTCGACAGGTATGGCTTCAATTGCCGAACTAGATGAAACAGTAAGGGCTGCGAGAGAAGAAGGGTGTAAAGAACTAATTCTATTAAAATGTACGAGTACGTATCCTGCGTCTCCAAAATCTACAAATATAGTTACCATACCTCATATGAAAGAGTTATTTAAATGTCAGGTGGGTTTATCTGATCATACACTGGGTGTAGGAGTATCTGTAGCGAGTGTTGCCTTTGGGGCCACAGTAATTGAGAAACATTTAACGCTCTCGAGGTTGGATGGAGGAGTTGACGCTAAATTTTCAATGGAACCAGCTGAATTTAAATTATTAGTAAGCGAAACTGAAAAAGCATGGGAATCTTTGGGGAATGTATATTATGGACCGACTGATATAGAAAAAGATTCTTTAAAATTTAGAAGATCATTATATGTAGTAGAAAACATAAAAGCGGGAGAATTCTTTACAAATAAAAATGTTAAAGCTATTAGACCAGGGAATGGCTTATTACCAAAACACATATCCAAAATTATTGGGAAAAAAGCGAATAAGGATATCGAAAAAGGGACGCCTGTTTCATGGGATTTAATTTGATATCGAGGAAATGAGAGTGTTTATAGAAAGATTTATAACAAAAATACTATTTAAGTAGAGAATAAATTTTAAAGGCCCTGTTTAAAAACAGGGCCTTTAAAAAGGGCATAATATTTAACAACTGAAGGTACCTTCATATTACCATTATTGGAATATCGATACCATATGTTAGGTGTTGAGAAATAAAAAGTTCATTCGGTACAACAAAGTGGCCAGCGAAGCTAGCTAAACACTTGTTGCACAAAAGAAAATTAGGCCCTGAAAGTAATAGATATGTAACCTAAAGTTACATTTATAGTGTTAACAAGCTTGCATATATTATACGAAAAGGTATCTAGTAAAAAATTTATTTTGTAGAAATAAAAAAGAAATTGTCACCGGATCACCTTTTGATAAAACAGCGTACTTTCAAACATAATATATTCAAATCCTTATGATATATGTAAATAAAAGAGCAGCTAGTGAAAGCTAGCTGCTTAATAAAGAAAAGAGAAGAACTACAGGGACGTTTAAATGAGTTCTGGCTTTCGCCTATCTTTAGTATTGACGGAATGTTTAGTTTTATGCTGAAAAACTTAAGAAGAGCATCTATAAAAAGACCTCTTTAAGGAAGAAATGAGATATTGAAAAGTGAATTAGGTTTTTAAAATTCAAGAAAATATATGACTATTTCATTATAATGTGACGATGAAACATAAAATAGTAGTTAACAAACTGGCCAGTATGGAAGCACAAACTTTGCATTTCAGCAAGGTAGGACCTATTTAATTGGTTTTGTACTGTTAATATTAGTTGCAAGTATTGAGTGGGATCAATGGCAAAATTTATCTTGTCCAATGTATATTATTGGATTTGCATCAATTGTTATATTAAAAATACTACCAGAATCAACATTTACTCCCGTTAAATTGGGAGCAAAAAGATGGTTTCAATTTCCTGTTATTGTTCAAATTCAACCATCGGAGTTTTTCAAAATTGCACTAATTATATTTGTCGCAAATTTAGTAATGAATCATAACGCTAAATATATGATTCGGACATATAAAACTGATTTCCTGTTGGTTGGAAAAATTATGTTAGTCTCAATTCCTCCTATTGCTCTGGTATATAGCCAGCCAGATACAGGGATGGTGTTCTTATACGCAGCATCTATTGTATTTATTCATATCAGGGATTCAAAAGAAATTAATTGCATTTTGTACATTCATTCCGGTAACTCTACTATCTACATTAATATTTACATACGTAAGATATCCAGATTTTTTCTTTAAAGAATTAGTTACTAGGTTAAAACCTCACCAACAATCACGCATTATAGGTTGGCTGAATCCAGCTGAAAATACAGATCAAGGGTATCAAACGCAACAATCTCTTTTAGCTGTTGGAAGTGGCGAATTACATGGAAAAGGATTTGGTCAAGGAAGTGTATATATTCCTGAAAAGCATACTGATTTTATTTTTGCTACCATCGCTGAAGAAGGTGGATTTATAATAGCGGCTCTCGTTGTATTGGTCTTGTTACTTCTTATATATCGAGTAACTATAATTGCATATTCAGCAGAGAATCTGTTTGGTACATTACTATGTGCGGGGCAATTAGTGTTCTAACACTTCGAATCTTCGAAAATATTGGTATAATGCCAGTAAAAGGAATTGCACTTCCTTTTTTATCATATGGAGGAAGTTCACTGTTTTCAAATATGATAATGATCGGGCTTATCTTATCGGTGCATAAAAATTATAAAAAATACATGTTTCAAGTGAAATAAAAGTTAAGAATATGTTATAGATTAATTTGAAGAAATCCCCTTGTGCATCTATATGCACAAGGGGATTTCTATTTTAATAAAGCTGTGACTGTAAAATAGTTGTTATAAAGTGGATTCTCTTATGAAAAGTATGCTGTGTTATCACTTTTGTATGAATTTTTTCAACCATTAATCTTTTTGAAATCGTGTCATCCAAATAAAGAGATACTTTATTTAAACAGTCTTCAAAGCTGTTATAGGATATAATTTCATCTTTATTGAAGAACGATAAAAGATCAGACTTTTCTTCAATAATTTGAAAGCCTTGGCAAGCGGCAATATCAAACGTACGATTATTAATAGTATTATTTTTTACTTTATTTTTATTTTTATTTTGTGGAAATAGATGACTACGATGAGGATTTAAAATAAGACTAGCGTTGTTATAATAGAGCGCAACTTCTTGAGGTGGAATCCATTCTTCTATAATTTTAATTCTTCGGTGATTTTTCCATTTTTTTAATAACTTATTTCTCCAATGTCGGCCAATAATAGTATAGTGATAGGGGGTATTTTCTAAAAGGAAATGTATTAATTTTACTCGGTTTGGATAAGGATAGCCAATGAATAATACTTCACTTTTATATTTTATATTTTTTAGACTAGGTTTAAATACGTCTATATTAGTTGCTAATGGTAAGTGATATACATTGGTATATCCTAAAGCTGTGTAATATTTAAGTGCTTCGCTATCAATAGTAAATATAAAATCAAAGTTATTTAATAGAAGAAGAGAAGTATCTATATAAAATGGATCCTCAGTTAACCAGACAGCTAATTTAATGTTCCATTTTTTAAAATATTGAATTGCTTTTTGTGGTAGATGATTACCTAATAAGGTGAATACAATATCGGGATGAAAAGTTGTTGTAATGAAATCCAATTGTTGTATTAATTCACTCGGTTGTATCGCTAACCATTCGAAATTTTGATCTATAAGTGTTCCTTGTATGCTTTGATCTAGATATTGATAAATTTTTGAGTAACCAGAAGTAATGTATAAGAGTTTCATATTTCAACCCCTGCTTTAGGTTTAAAATATATTATGAGATAAACGTAACACTTTCTATTTCTTTACAACTAATTTTAGTAATACTTGTAGTAGGAGGAGTAACTGAATTTTCCTCTTCTAATGTGACGATACAAGTATTAGGGTTAAAATTTGTAAAAATAGCAGGTCCAATAATATTCCCAGATTTACCAGTCACAGTAACGACTTCGCCTGGCTGTAAATTTTTAAAAATACTACATACTCCACCTGAACAACCAAATAAATTGCATAAGAACAAATTTATTCCTCCTTTAAACAATATACTATATCATATGAAGTTTTGTAGAACGATGTGTAGACAAGTAACCTTTAGAAGAGAAAAAATTTAAATTAAAGCAATTTATTGAAATAATAGGTCAATAGAATGTTACATCTCAGGGGATACTGATTAGATTTTTCATGAAAAAAGACATTCATTAGAATGTCTTAAATATGGATTAAGCTAGAAAAATATGAATCATTTTAAAGAGTGGTTAAAGTAACACTTTCTATATCTTCACAACTTATGAATGTAGTATTGGTAGATGAAGGGGTTATCACATCTTCTTCTTCCAATACTACTGCACATATATTCGGAAAGAACAGTGAAAAAGTAGCAGGTCCAATAATTTGACCTGATCTAGTAGTAATTGTAACAACTGTTCCCGTTGGCCACGAAGAGAATAGAAAACAAGCTAAACCTGTACAATCTGCCATAATAAATCCTCCTAACTTTAAATTTTAATTGAAGTAATAAAGTCCAAACATTTTATAGTGTATGTGGGAGTAACATGAAGTGCTTGGACTAATAGAAATCACTTTCTGGTTTTATCTCTTTATGATCAATGAGATAACTATTAAATCCTACAATACAAAGGTTTAATAAATACAATATGGTCAGAAGGTTTAATGAAAAAGATATTCTATGATATAGTAATTAGCTATTCCAAGGTCAAAATACTGTGAATAGGAATTATAAAGTGAGGAATTTTTCAGAGTAACAAATGGAAGTTTTAATAATGTAACAAAAATTGAACATAATCTTCATTAAAAAAAAGAACACAAATCAGTGCTCTTAGAAAGTAGACTATAGGGCTTTCGGATTAGTATATACTATCATATGCTCGTTTTTTTTAAGGGTGTAAACAAAATTAAATAAAAATAATACATATGAGGTTTTTAAAAGAGTAATAGCTCAACAGGATGGATTTGCATACATATAAACTAAATAACCATAATTTCATTTGTAAATTTATATAAACAAAAATATTTGAAAACAAACTTTTCGCGTTGCTAAATTGAATATTCCGGTTCTTATAAGTGACAAAGGATACTTTGAGAGAGTATTGAGACAAGGATAAACTGTAAGGAAAAATTATATAAGTGATTAATTAATATAAAACCATCCTATTATTGTATATGTGGACACTGGATGTTTCTATGTAGTTTGTTTCAAGTGACTTATAATCCAATGTCTATTGGCATGTGATGTAATTAAATGTAGCTAGAATACAGTATAATATTGAAAAATATAAAGTTTGTAGTGTTTGAAACAAATTAAAGAAGTAACATAAGGAATTTACGCATAAAGTAATGTTGATGGTAAAATTAACAGAATTTTCATTTTAATAAGATAAAAATGTGATGTTTTTAACGTATAATAATTTTACTACGATGAAAATACGGCCACAAATTAGTTAATTTAAAAATTAAATTTAGATAGGAAGAGGATAATGAAGACCAGAGATAGTTATAAAATTATTGTCGTTGGTGCTGGGACTGCAGGACTATCTTCTACTGCACATTTATTAAGAAATATCCCCCTATTGAAAGAAAGTATAGCGATTATTGATCCGTCAAAAAAACATTATTTTCAGCCACTATGGAGTTTAGTGGGGGGAGGAATTGTTTCAAAGGAAAGTACAATGCGTGATCAAGAATCGCTTATTCCAAAAGGGGCAACGTGGATCCCTAAAAGTGTTGTTAAGTTATTTCCGGATGAAAATAAGATACTGTTAGATGACGGACTGCTGCTTGAGTATGAAATTCTTATTGTAGCAGCTGGTATACAAATAAATTGGGAAGGTATTAAGGGCTTAAAAGAATCTATTGGGACTAATGGGGTATGTAGCAATTATTCTTATACATATGTTGATTCTACTTGGAGAGAAATCGAAAAATTTAAAGGAGGAAATGCGCTTTTTACCCACCCTAATACTCCTATTAAATGCGGTGGTGCTCCACAAAAAATTATGTATTTAGCAGAGGAGTATTTTTGTAATAGTGGTGTAAGAAACAGAAGTGAAGTAATGTTTTATTCTGCAAACACTGACATATTTCAGGTTCCACGATATGCAAATACTTTAGAACAAGTACTAGAAAGAAAGCAAATTATAACGAATTATAATAAAAACTTAGTAGAAATTATCGCCGAAAAGAGAGAAGCAATTTTTGAAGATACGCAAACGCTGAAAAGAGAAACCATACCATATAGTATGATACATGTTGTTCCACCAATGGGGCCACCAAATTTTATTAAAGAGAGTGAAATAAGTGATTATCAGGGATGGGTAGATATAAACCCTTATACTTTGCAGCATGTAAAGTATAAAAATATTTTCGGACTTGGAGATTGTACTAATTTACCTACTTCTAAAACTGGAGCGGCAATTCGAAAACAAATACCTGTCTTAAAACAAAATATTATGGACGTACTTAGTGGAAGAGATTTGCAGGCTAAATATGATGGGTATACATCTTGTCCAATTATTACAGGATATAAAAGTCTTATACTCGCTGAATTTAACTATAAACATGAGCCTCAAGAAACGTTTCCGTTTAATCAAGCGAAAGAAAGGTATAGTATGTTTTTACTTAAAAGATTTATGTTGCCATATATGTATTGGAATTTTATGTTGAAAGGGATCCTATAGGGGAAGATAGAAAGTGGTTATAAAAATTGAAAAGCAATTTGAAATACCTATTTGGAGGGAATAGCTATGCTTTTAAAATATTTTTATGATGAAAAATTAGCACATGCTTCCTATTTAGTCGGTTGTCAGAAGGAAGGCGTAGCAATTGTAATTGATCCAGGTCGCTATATAGAACAATATATAGAATTTGCTAAGAAAGAGGGAATGGAAGTAATTGCTGCGGCTGAGACTCATATTCATGCTGATTTTCTTTCTGGGTCTAGAGAACTTTCCAATCTTTATCATGCAAATTTATATGTATCTGATGAAGGAGATTGTGATTGGAAATATCAATATCTTAATGAAGGTCGATACAAATTGGTTAGAGAGGGCACAGAGTTTAAAGTAGGTCATATAAAATTTAATGTAATTCACACCCCAGGGCATACGCCTGAAAGTATTTCTTTTTTAGTGACTGATACAAGTCAAAATAATTATACGAATGATAAACCGATAGGGATATTCACAGGTGATTTTATATTTGTAGGAGATATAGGAAGACCGGATTTATTAGAAACTGCAGTCGGTATGAAAGATACTGCAAAAATAGGAGCGAAACAATTATTTGATTCTATACAAAAAATAAAAATACTTCCTGATTATTTGCAAATATGGCCATCACATGGTGCGGGAAGCGCATGTGGAAAAGCATTAGGAGCAATTCCAACTTCTACATTAGGTTATGAAAAGATGTTCAATTGGGCATTTCAGTGTAATGAAGAAAGTGATTTTATATCAACTTTATTGACGGGACAGCCAGAGCCTCCAAAGTATTTTTCATTAATGAAGAATTTAAATAAGTATGGTCCGCCAATTCGTAAGAAGAGAAAAAGTAATGCTATTAATACAGTAGAAGAACTTCAAGAAATTTTGAAGAGCGTTCATCAAATAGTTGATATAAGGGATGTAGAGAGTTTTGCTGCAGGTCATATCGAGAAGTCAATTAACATACCTTATAACAATTCTTTCACAACTTGGTGTGGATGGTTATTAGATTATAAAACAGAAACGTTAATAATTCTAGATGAGGAAAAGGTTAAAGTGGAGGCAATTATTAGAGAATTTGAATCTATTGGGTTAGATAATATTATTGCTTTTGCACCCTTAAAAGTAATACAAAGACTTGATAGATTTGAAAGTTACAAAGAAAAAACATCGATTGAATTATATCCGCATATAAAAGGTGGAAGCGTTAAGGTTATCGATGTGCGTAGTAAAAAAGAGTGGGAGGAAGGACACCTTCATGATGCAATACATATCACTTTAGGTAATCTATTTGAACAACTAGATTATATACCGAAAGATTGTCCAATAGTTTTGCAATGTCGAACCGGATTACGTTCCGCTATAGCAGCTAGTATTTTACAAAGAGCTGGTATAAAGGAAGTAGTGAATTTAAAGGGAGGATTTCTTGCATGGAAAAAAGAAAGGCTTCCTTATACAACAAGCAATCTCAATGTGTAGGAAAATATTATTACAATAGTAAAGAAGGTCGCCATTCACGGCGACCTTCTTTACTATGCGTTATACCCAAATAATTTTAAATCTTCTCCAGACCCTGAAATAATCTTCTCAAATCGTAATCCTACTTTTTCTAAAAGCTTTCCTGAGGCGATGTTATCTATAGAAGTAATTGCTACAATTCGATTCATGCCGAGCTTTTGTACACCGTATTCGATTATTGCAGAAGCTGACTCGTAGCCATATCCTTTTGAACGGAATGTTTCTAAAAAGGCAAATCCGATATCAACGTCTTCTAATGAATCTCTTTTAATAAGGCCACACATACCAAGTGGAGTGAGATCTTCTTTTCGTTCTACTAAGTAAAGGCCAAATCCGAGTTTGTTATACATATCGATGGGACCGTTTACAATATAATTTTTTGCATCTTCTAAGTTTCTAACTCCTTTGTCACCGATAAACTGAATCCATGCAGGATCGTTTACTAACTCAAGAATAAAAGGAGCGTCTTTTATATCGAACCAACGAAGGTTAAGACGTTCTGTTTTAAGAACTATCAATGATTACACCACCTTTAAAAAGTTATAACAATTAGTATGGATTGTGTAAAACAAAAGTGCAACATATTTTAATGGGGCTTTGTTTGTTCACATAAAGTTCGTTTGTTTTGTATAGAGAGATATTTTATAATTAGGATTGATTGTAAAGAGTGAGGTGCTTATACAATGACTCCTAGGTGACTAGGAGTTTTTACTATATAACTATCATTATTACTAAATATGACACACTACACATTCTACTCAAGGAGGTACATAATGAAGAAATTATATAATGCATCGTTTACGTATTTGATTATCGGTTTATTATCAGGGATTTTCGCTAGGGAGTATGGTAAGTATAAAGGGATTTTAGGATCTACTTTGTTAAATCTTTTGCATACACATACACTTGTACTTGGCTTTTTCTTCTTTTTAATTGCTTTAGGATTAGCAAAAGTATTCGCGTTTCATGAAGTGCAAGGGTTTAATAAGTGGTTTGTTTTACATAACATTGCATTAACATTAATGTTAGGTTCGCTAGCAGCGAGAGGGCTTCTTCAGTTAAATGGAGCTGACTTTAAAGGGTTAACTTATATTGTAGGATTTTCTCATTCGTTGATGGCAGTTACTTTAATTTGGTTTATGTTGTTAATAAAGAAATCGTTTAAAATGTAGTGAAAAAGAACTTGTAGCGTGTGCTGCAGGTTCTTTTTTGTATGTTCAGGTTTAATAATCTTATTTTTCTAATTATTTTGTATAAAGATGGTATACTTGTTTTAAAATTAAAAAGGAGAGTTGATTATGGAAATAACAATTGAACATGTAGTAAATGAATTAAAAGGCATACTTCCTGAAGATCGAGTAGTAATAAATATGACAGTACGAGAGTTACATAGTAAAGATGAATCTTATCATACTAGTAGTTTACCTGATGTAGTTGTTTTTCCAAAAACGACCGAAGAAGTTAGCGCGATAATGAAAATAGCGATTCAGCACGGAACAGCTGTCGTTCCATTTGGAGTAGGGTCCAGTTTAGAGGGACATGTAATTCCTTACGAAAAAGGAATTACAATGGACTTTTCTCTTATGAACAAAATACTTGAAATAAGAGAAAAGGATTTTCTTGTGAGAGTACAGCCAGGGGTGACGCGCTCTCAGCTTAATAAAGAATTGAAAAAGTATGGATTATTTTTTAGTGTAGACCCAGGAGCTGATGCAACGTTAGGAGGAATGGCTGCTACAAACGCGAGCGGAACGACAGCAGTAAAGTATGGTGTAATGCGTGATCAAGTTCGAGATTTAGAAGTCGTTCTTGCGGATGGAGGGGTAATACATACCGGGAATTTAGCGGCGAAGTCATCATCAGGTTATCATTTAAATGGTATTTTCGTAGGATCAGAAGGAACACTTGGATGTTTCACGGAGTTAACTTTAAAAGTATACGGTATACCAGAACATGTTATGGCTGCGAGGGCATCGTTTCCAACTATAAATGATGCAGTAGAAGCTGTAATTAACATATTACAAGCAGGTATTCCAATCGCGAGAATTGAACTCGTTGATGAATTATCTATGAAACAAGTAAATCATTACAATGAAACAAGTTACAGAGAAGAACCGACACTATTTTTAGAGTTTCACGGCAATGAAGCAGGGTTAAAGCAAGATATTGAATTTACGAAAGAAATCGTTCTTGATCATAAATGTAAAGAAATTGCGTTTGAGACGGAAACAGCAGCAAGAAATAAACTGTGGGATGCAAGGCATAACTTAGCGTACTCTTACGTGCATAGTTATCCTGGTAAAAAGCTAATGAGTACAGACGTATGTGTGCCAATTTCGGAATTAGCTGGCGCGATTCAACATGCGAAAGAGGTATTAGATAAAGTAGGGCTTATTGGCGGTATTCTAGGTCATGTTGGAGATGGGAATTTCCATGTACTCTTAATGATTGACACAAATGATAAAGAGGAAGTAAAGAAGGCAGACGAAATAAACGAAAGTATCGTTCTGTATGCTCTTAAACGAGGAGGAACATGTACAGGAGAACATGGCGTTGGAATCGGAAAACGAAAGTATCAAGAAGAAGAACATGGGGCGGCATTATGTGTAATGGAGAAAATAAAGAAAGCTCTTGATCCGCAAAATATTTTGAATCCGAATAAGGTGTTTCAATTAAAAGATAGGGGCTGATCGGGTGAAAGTACTAGAAGCGATAAGTAATATAGCTGGAAAGTATTTTGCATTTTGGGTTATTTGTATTGCAGCTATTGCATATTCCATTCCCGCGCCATTTCTCGGGTTAACTAGTTACATAACGATTTTACTTGGGGTTGTCATGTTTGGGATGGGATTAACATTGAAGGCTGTTGATTTCAAAATCATAGCTACAAAACCATTAGCAGTTATTATCGGTGTATGTGCTCAGTTTATTATTATGCCACTTGTCGCATACGTACTAGCCTACGTTATGAATCTGCCAGCGGAATTAGCAGCTGGGTTAGTGTTGCTTGGTTCAGTACCGGGTGGCACTGCATCAAATGTTATGGTTTATTTAGCAAAAGGGAACTTAGCGTTGTCTATTGCAATGACTTCAGTATCAACGTTACTAGCACCAATTGCTACACCGCTCATTCTACTATTACTTGCAGGGCAATGGATGCCAGTAAATGCTATGTCCATGTTTCTTTCTATCGTACAAGTCATTATTGCGCCTATTATTTTAGGACTAGTAGTGAAAAAGTTTTTCCCTCATATCGTTAATAAAGGAATGACTGTTATTCCTTTAATATCAGTTGTAGCAATTATCATAATTGTTTCTGCAGTTGTTTCAGCAAATGTAAGTAGCGTTACTTCTTCAGGACTTCTTATCTTTATTGCGGTGATGCTCCATAATGCTTTCGGTTTTTTGCTCGGATATATAACTGCGTTCGTACTTGGACTAGACGAAGGGACAAGAAGGGCTATTTCAATAGAAGTAGGAATGCAAAATTCAGGTTTAGGTGTTGCACTGGCGACAGCGCATTTTGGACCGGCAGCTGCACTCCCAAGTGTATTAGCGGCAGTATGGCATAACATTGCAGGGCCAATATTAGCAACCATCTGGTCAAAAAATGCAAAAAATGAAAAGAATACTTTTAGCGATGAAAATGTATTAATAAATATAGAAAAATAGGAATGATAAATAATGCAAAAACGTATTGTACATTTTGAAGGAATGGTTGTATTTTTAGCCGCGATTTATATGTATTCGATCTATGAGTTTAGTTGGATTATATTTTTTGTATTCCTTTTAGCGCCGGATCTATCAATGTTAGCATATGGGATTAATAATCACGTTGGTGCGAAAATATATAATGTATGTCACACATATATCATATCCATATTAATTGTTCTAATAGGTGTCTATTTTAAGATAGATACCGTTATAATGATTGGCTTAATATGGACAGCACATATTGGAATGGATCGAATGTTTGGATATGGATTGAAATATGAGACGGATTTTAAGGATACTCATATTCAGAGGTTATAAGAAAAAGTATTCATATTTACAGCGGGTCTATTAAAATATTGAACAAAATTCAGTGAATGAATTTTGTTCAATTGTTGAGAAATATATATATAGATAGATACAAATAATCGAATTATGTTATTTTTATGATAATTAAAAGAAGGAGAGTGGATTTGATGAATATACAAATCACTGGCAATGAATTAATTAATAAGATGCTGAATGATTGGTATCGAGATATTAGAGCTCAACGTATAAGTGAAGCAAAAAAATTAAAAGAAGAGATCGATAAAAAGCTTTATATTATCGAATCAGATGTAAAGGTTTCATTTCACTATTATCTGTTAGAATTTCGATATAAAGTGCTAATAGATGGTTTAGGTAATTTGAAAAAAGCTTTTGATAAAATAGATGCATTGCCTAAACCGAATGATGAATATTCTAATTATTATTATTATTTATTCAAAGCCATTCATTATACAATTCTTACTAATTATAGTGAAGCTAGCAACTATTTTGAAAAAGCTGAAGGGTTATTAGAGCATATTTCAGATGAAATTGAATATGCAGAGTTTAATTATAGAGTTGCTATATTAAAATACCACTTGCATTACGCATATTCAGCTATTGAATACGCTTCAAAGGCAAGAGATATCTTTGTTAAACAAGCAGGGTATGAAGTGAACATAGCGCTGTGCGAAAATATATTAGGATTATCTTTTTCGGAATTAAAGCAGCATGATAAAGGTGAGGAATATATTGCGTCAGCAATAAACATTTTACAAAAAAATGATGCTGAAATGTTAGTATTAAGAATCAGACATAATTTAGGTTTATTGTATGCGAGTCAAAATCTTTCAGTTTTAGCAATTAGACACTTATCTGAGGTTTCTAAAAAAATGCCTACTCATTATAAGGCAATCTTTTTAGAGGCAAGAGAATATTATAAATTAGGTGAAATAGAAAAAGCGAAGGAATTAATTGAAAGTGGATTGAAGGTTTGTGAGGAATTAAAAAATGATGAATATAGATATCACTTTTTAATTCTAAAGGGATTTTGTCAGCATTTAGAGGTAGAAAAAATAGAAAAAATTATTCTTGAAGGTTTTTCTTACTTTGAAAGAAAAAATTTATCGGAGTATATTCACGAATATACCGAAAGTCTGGCATTAGAGTTTCATAAGGTAGGTAATATAGAAAAAGCAGAAAAGTATTTTTTTATGAGTTATGAAATAAAAAAGAGAATATTTGAAAAAGAAGCATTAAAATAAAGAAAAAACTTGGATTATCTATAATGGGAATAGCAGCTGGAGTTATGGGGTTTTATGGTAGAAGGTCTTTGCAATAAATTAGCTCACAGTGGATATGGTAGAATGTTTATAATTATAAAACCTAATGAAAATCCATATGCTGTCTCTGAAGATACAACGATGCCTGCAAAACAAATCTTCTATTGAACGTGGGTAATTAAACAAGTCACAAATTATAATTTGTGACTTGTTTAAGGTTGGATACTAAATGTGTTGCTTTCAATATTGAAAGCAACTTTTAAGTTTGTGATTAATAGTTAACTTAATAAATTTTGGGTTAAAATAAAAACAAATTTTTAATCAAGTCCCACAAAAAGTACGATAAGGGCGATTCGTCGGTGCAGGCGGAATGCAGTATTCTTCTTGATCTGTAGAATACGCATAAGGGTTTGATAAAGCTTCAAGAAGTTTCTCCATTACGCTATAGTCGTCATTTGTAACAGCTGCTTCTAGTGCTTCTTCTACACGGTGGTTCCTTGGGATGATTGATGGGTTATTATTTTTCATCATTTCGTAGGCGTTTTCTTTCGATTGTTCTTGTCTTTTTAATCGAGATTGCCACAGTTTGTACCAATCTTTATATTCAGGACTTTCAAATAGAGCTGTATTTTCAATAGCATCAAGAGTTAATGAACGGAATGTATTTGTATAATCTGCTTTATATTTCTCCATCATTTTTAAAAGTTGCTCAATAAGTGGTTGATCTTGTTCTTCGGTACTAAATAGTCCTAATTTCTTTTTCATTCCAAGGAACCAATGGTTTTCATACTGTACGCTAAATTTCGAAATTTCGTCTTGGGCGATCTTTAATGCTTCTTCTTCATCTTCGTGCAGAATTGGTATTAAAGATTCTGCTAATCGAGCGAGGTCCCATGCGGCCATATATGGTTGATTTCCATATGCATAACGACCTTGTGTGTCAATAGAGCTAAATACGGTTCCTTGATTGTAATTGTCCATAAATGCACAAGGACCGTAATCAATTGTTTCGCCACTAATCGTTATATTGTCAGTGTTCATTACACCGTGGATAAATCCAACAAGTTGCCATTTTGCGATAAGACTGGCTTGTCTTTTAATGACTTCTTGTAGTAATGCAGTATATCGGTTTTCATGAGCTTCAATTTCTGGGTAATGCCTTTTTATCGTATAGTCAGCTAGTGATTTCAGGTCCTCTATTGAACCACGAGCTGCAGCATATTGAAATGTACCGACGCGTATATGGCTACTAGCTACTCTAGTTAAAATTGCTCCAGGTAACTTTGTTTCACGATATGTTGCTTCACCAGTTGTGACAACTGCTAAACTGCGAGTAGTCGGAATATCAAGTGCATACATTGCCTCACTAATGATATATTCACGTAGCATCGGACCGAGTGCAGCACGGCCATCTCCTCGGCGTGAATAGGGAGTAGGGCCAGAACCTTTCAGTTGAATATCGAAACGCTCACCTGAAGGAGTAATTTGTTCGCCAATTAAAAGAGCACGACCGTCGCCTAACATATTAAAATGTCCGAATTGATGGCCAGCATATGCTTGAGCTAATGGATGAGCTCCTTCTGGGAGTGCATTACCAGCGAAAATAGCAATTTCAGCTTCCTTTTTCAGTTCTTCAGGGGTCAAGCCAAGAGATATCGCTAATGAATGGTTTAGTTTAACTAACTCCGGTGAACTTACGGGAGTAGGGGGGATTTCTGTATAAAATGATTGTGGTAAAGTCGTATAACTATTATCTAAATTCCAACCTGTTTCATTATTTTTAGTCATTGTATCTCCTCCTTTTTGTATTTTAAGTTATGTATTTGTACGTATGTATTCTTTGTAAAGTTAACTAAAAGTATAATATAATATTTCCCCTTGCAATCTATTGTAAGGACTTCATTGCACTATGTCTATTTAACAGCAAATTTAAAACCTCCATTTTAAGAAAATGGAGGTTTTATTATTATTTAATTTTTACAATTATTTTTCCTTTTGCTCTTCCAGACTCTGAATATTCCATTGCTTTTTGCGCATCTTCAAAAGGGAAGACTCGATCGATTACCGGTTTGATTTTTCCGGCTTCAATATAGTTTGCAATAGTACGTAATTGATCCCCGCTTGGCTTCATAAATAAAAATGAATATTGAGCATTATGCTTTTTTTCAAGTGCAGTAAGTTTTTTGCTGGCTAATGAAAATAAGAGAGTTTTAAAGAATCCTGAACCAAATTCTTTACCGAAGCGTGCATTCGGCATACCTGAAACGGAAACAATGTTTCCTCTGCTTTTTATAATATTGAATGATTTTTCAAGCGTTGCACCGCCGATTGTATCAAATACCGCATCATAATTTTTTAGTATATCTTCAAATTTTTCTGTTTTGTAATTAATAATTTCATCTGCGCCAAGAGACGTTACTAAATTTGCACCAGCTTCACTAGCAGTCGTTGTAACAGTAGCACCCATTATTTTTGCTAACTGAATTGCGAAAGTACCAACACCACCGGATCCAGCGTGAATTAAAATCTTTTGTCCTTTTTGTAATTGCATGATGTCATGTAATGCTTGATATGATGTTAAGCCAACAAGTGGAATCGAAGCAGCTTCCTCAAAACTTAAATTTTTCGGCTTTAAAGCTATATCATCTTCATGAATGGCTATATACTCCGCGAAAGTACCAATCTTATTTTTTCTTGGACGAGCATATATTGCATCACCAACTTTAAAACGAGTTACTTTTGATCCAACCTTCGTGATGACACCGGCAAAGTCATTACCAAGGATTAGGGGCATTTCATATTTCAGTAACATTTTTACTTTTCCGTCGCGTATTTTAAAATCAATTGGGTTAATACTAGCTGCATGAATTTCTGCGAGCACCTCATACTCTTTTATTTCAGGAGTAGGTACCTCTGCCATACGCATTGGGACTTTTCCATATCTATCAATTATCATTGCTTTCATTTCTTATACCTCCAAGTTTTAATAAAAGTTTTGCAATAGCTTCTCAATATCTAATACAAGATTTTTTAATAAACCTAATTTTGTACGTATATCAATATAATAAAAATTCTTTGTACCTTCTTTTCTCATTAAAATAATGCCAGCTTCTCGTAAAATCTTAAGGTGATGTGATACTGCTGGACGGGAAAGGTGTGTTTGCTTCGTGATTTCTCCTACACGTAATCCTGTTTGACATTCCGTTTCCATTAGCACTAATAAAATAGCTTGACGTGTTTCATCACCAATTGCCAATAATACTTTTTGAGAATCAATAAAATCTTTTTTTATAATATTTAATTGTTCTTGTTTATTCATTTCAATCACTTTGCCTCCTGCTAATTAGTCGAAAGGTTTAAGATAACGAACCATTACTTCGATACGGTAATGCTACATGATTGTTGTATGAGGTGCAATATTGGGAAAGAAAATCGAGACGAATGAATTTTTTATTTTTGAAAATTATAGGGAGATAGAAAAGGGATTGGAAGGACTACATAACACAATAGATGAAGTTTTAAAAACAAAAAATGATGTAACAATAAAATAAGCGGTCGTAACCTTGTATAATCCATAAGGTTACGACCGTTTATAATGTTTTTATTATTTTTGATTTTTACGATAGAACATAGTTCAACGTAAAGTACGTTCTTTTGTTTTACACTTTCATACAGATATAATTCAGGTGGATTATATCTGTATGAAAAGGTAAAAGGGATTTTGGGGCGTAATCTATCTATATGATAATTCAAAATGAAATATAAGTCTATATTTTAATGTTTTTTTTGATTATATTTATGTCACTGAGCTCAGAACAATGATGTGGAGGGTAAATATATGAAATCGAATTATGTACCAGTTTTAATTGTTGGAGGGGGATTATCTGGGTTAGCGTCTGCGTTATTTCTTGCAAAACATAACATTGAGTACTTACTTATTGAAAGGCATCCGTCTACTGCCATTCATCCGAAAGCAGGCGGTCTTACTTTACGTACAATGGAGTTATTTCGAGAATTAGGCTTGGAACAAAGAATTAAATTGGCAGGTAAAGCATTAGAGAACTGCCGAGGAAGAATAGCGGTTCATACAATAGCTGAGGCGAATAAAGAAGAATTGGAACAAATGAGAGCGACGCAATACAGAAACGATGAAGAGTTACTTCAAAAAATAGAAAAGATTAGTCCATCAAAACAAACTGCATGTTATCAAATTATTTTAGAAGAGATGATGTTACAAGAAGCAAAAACGCTAGGCGGGCAACTATCTTTTTATCATGAATTAGTTTCATTTGAACAAAATGAAAACGGGGCAAAAGCAAAGATTCGAAATCGTGAAACAGAAAAAGAAAGTGTCATACATTGTGACTATGTAATTGCAGCGGATGGAGCGAAAAGTAAAATACGTGAGCAGTTAGGGATTAAAACTGAGGGGCGTGGAACCATTGGTGGCTATTATATGAATATTTATTTTGAAGCTGATTTAAGAGAGTTTATACAAGGAGACGCATTCGGTTTTTCGATGGTACTTCATCCGGAGGTTCTTGGTGCACTTATCCCAGTTGATAACGTAAAAAAATGGATTTATCATGTAGCCTACGATCCATTAAAAGGAGAGGGGCTAGAGGACTTCACTATAGAACGTTGTAAACAAATTATTCAAATAGCAATTGGAAGTACAAATGTTGAATCAAAAATATTAAGTGTTTTACCGTGGGAAGCGGCCGAAAGTACAGCGGTGAAATTTCAAGGAAATCGAACCTTTTTAGTTGGAGATTCAGCACATATTATGCCGCCAACAGGAGGATTTGGTTCAAATACAGGAATACAAGATGCGCATAACTTAGCTTGGAAATTAGCGGCTGTTATAAAAGGGAAGGCAAAACCAAAATTGTTAGAAACATATCATGAAGAGAGACACTCTGTTGCAAAATTAACGACAGCTTATGCAAGTAGTTTACTGTTTCGTGCTGCGAATAGAGAGGAAGGCAGTTTGAATAATATGGATGTTTTAGCTGTTACAGTTGGATATCAGTATTGTTCAGAGGCAATTATAGATAATTCAGTCACTCCACATAGAATGGATAGCATAGAGTTGAACGGGAGACCTGGAACACGAGCACAGCATTTATGGGGAACGTATGAAGGAAAGAAAGTTTCTACATTAGACTTATTCGGTAACAGTTTTGTATTACTTACAGGAGTAGAAAATAGTTCTTGGGCTGAGGCAGCACATGCTGTTTCAGCTAAATTAGGAATAAATATAAAAGGGTATCGTGTTGGCTTAAGTGGAGACTTTGTTGTTCCAGAAGATATTTTTAGCAAATTATATGGTATAGAGAATGGAGGTGCTGTATTAATTAGACCAGATGGCTTTATCGGATGGCGTTCGGAAAAAACGGTAGTAAATCCAGATATAGTATTGGAAGAGGTAATGAGAAATTTATTATGTGATTTTTAAGTAACTACAGAAATATTGTTTTATGTGCTTCACTGTACTGAAAAAAATATTCACAAATTTCAATAGGTTTGGTATGATTAAATTCGACAAGTTAATAGAGGCCGGAGATATTTGAGAAAAGCCATAAATTTATTTAGGGATACAGGAGTGTATTCTAAATAATTTATGGCTTTTTTTATTGAATGAATCGTACAAAATAGAGAGTTACATATGAAAAGGAGGACTATAGGAATTAAATAGGATAATACTAGTTTTCTATATTAATAATATAGATAAAGTATATTTGTAAGATTGGAATTTTAATATAGGTCTATAAAAATAATGAAAGTGTGTCTTCTATTTCGTGTAAATCTCATTAGCTTGTTGAAATTTGCAACGTAGGAAGGGTTAGAAGGATGAGAAAGATTATTAGCGTTTTAGTTATTTTCTTTATGACGGGAAGTATCTTTGTTGGGGGAGCTGTTCATGCGAAAGCAGAAGGGAAGCATGAATGGAATACGAATAAGTTTTTAAATATTGCACATCGCGGAGCAAGTGGACATGCACCTGAGCATACTTTTGCTTCTTATGATTTAGTGAAAAAAATGAAAGCGGATTATTTAGAGTTAGATATTCAATTAACAAAGGATGGCCAATTAATTGCAATGCATGATACAGCAGTTGATCGCACTACAAATGGAACAGGCGAAGTACGTGATAAAACGTTAAGCGAAATAAAGAGTTTAGATGCAGGAACGTGGTTTAATAAAGCGTATCCAGAAAAGGCTAAGCAAGAGTATGTTGGGCAAAAAGTTCCGACTCTTGAAGAAATCTTCCAAAAGTATGGAAGAAGCATGAAGTATTACATTGAAACAAAATCACCAGATGTGTATCCAGGAATGGAAGAGAAATTGTTAGCATTGTTAAATAAATATAATTTAGTAGGTCAAAACATGTCATCTAGCCGTGTTATGATTCAATCATTTAGTAAAGATAGTTTGAAAAAGATTCATAGTATGAATGAAAATATTCCGTTAGTTCAATTGCTTTGGTATTATCCAAATGAAAACAATGAAATTGTTGAATGGTCTGGCATTACACATGAACCGAAAAGTGTAACGAATGATGATTTTCAAGAAATTAAAAAGTATGCAGCTGGTATTGGACCAAACTTACGTAATGATAACGGAGAACTAATTATTGATGAATCATATATGAAAATAGCTAGGAAAAATGGACTGTTAATTCATCCTTATACAATTAATGAGAAACCAGATATGAGACTGTTAATCAAATGGGGTGCTACAGGAATGTTTACAAATTATCCGGATCGATTACATAGTGTATTGAAGGGGAAATAAGTGAAAAAGGGTATACCAGTGTTTTAGGTACACCCTTTTTAATTTAACTCCCCGATAAACAGAATCTCTTTTTCGTAGCATTCATCTTCATCATAAATAATTTCTTGAAAGCGAAGCGTTTCGAAGGAATGACAAACTGGAATTTCTAATTTCTCCCAAAAATCAATTTCATTTGAAAGAAGAATCCATTTTTGAAATTCACTATTTCTATTAAAAAAATTATGAAAGTAGTCCTCATTTTTAAATATAATGATTTGCGAACCCCACAAATTATTTATAGAAATTAAAACAACAACTCGATATGTATGTGTATCGCTCGGTTTCATATTTATTAAATGATTTGCTTGATTTAATAAGGTTTGAATACATAATCGCTTTACTTTTCTAGGTGTTTTACGAGAGTCGATAAAAGTTTGCGAAACTGGCAATAGCATATTCCAATATTCATCGTTATAGAAAATAGAAGGGAACGTTTTTGTATGTTCCTCAATTCGCTTTATTAAAGTGTTTGTTTTTCGTTTCATACCACGTATTTTCTTTTCACGCATTGTGAGTCATCTCCATAAATTTTTGTAATGCAGCAGAGTGATATATATCTTTTCTAGTAATAAAAGTAGTAGGAACTTTTTTGAAGCTATTTGGTAAAGGGTTGAATGATATGTCATGTTTATGATCATTTAAAATAGACTTCATCATAATTGCTATGCCCATACCTGATTTTACACATGCGAGTATCGCCTCAATTGTTCCGAACTCTAATACTCGCTTAGGTGAAATTCCTTCTTCTTGAAGCCAATCTTCTAATAAATTTCTATAATAGCACCCGCGACTAAATGCAAGTAAATTCATGTCTCCGATGTCTTTAAAGGAAGATAAAGGATTTTTGCTAATGAGAACTAATTCTTCTTCACGAAATATATTTGTATGAAGTTCAGTATGCTGAGTAGAGCCAGCTATAAACGCTCCGTCCAGTTTTCGTTCTAATACAAGCCTAATCAATTGTTCCGTCGTATTTGATTCTAAAATCAATTCGACTTTTGGGTATTTCTCATAATAGGCTGTTAATATAGATGGAAGTCTTACAGCGGTTGTAGATTCTGTACATCCAATTTTTAAAGTGCCTCTTGGTTCGATCCCATTACTTTGAACTGCTTTAACAGATTGATCTATTAAGTGGATAATTTGTTTGGCGTATGTTAATAAAATCTCACCGTTAGAAGTTAAAGTTACACCTTTTCCGTTTCGGTAAAATAAAGGCACACCTAATTCGTTTTCTAGTTGTTTCATACGCATTGTTACGCCAGACTGTACATAGTTTAAATTTTTCGCTGCGTGAGATATGTTTTTTTCTTTCGCAACTTCGTAAAATACAGTTAAATCTTTTATATCCAAGTATCATCCCTCCATAAAAGGTATCATTTTTTTTGATGGATTACATAATAAATCTTTATTTTATATGATATCAGAACTTTCATACAATGAAAGGGGGATGGAGGGATTATTGTGTTAATGGAAGAAAGGGTGAATAGTACTTATAAGTGGGTTATGTTAATTTTTGCGACAGTTGCTCAAACAACAGCGACACTTATAACGTATGGTGTTGGAGCGTTTGCATTATTTTGGAAAGAAGAATATGCACTTACGAATACGGAGAGTGGATTGCTAGTAAGTGTTGTAAATATAGGACCGCTATTTTGTATGCTTTTTGTCGGGCGGCTACTTGATCAATACAATGAAAAGTTGTTAATTTCGATAAGCTCATTTTTACTAGGAGGTTCATTTTTACTGACTAATATGGTCAATGAATTTAATGGGTTACTCTTTGTACTTTTATTAGTAGGAACGTTTTATAGTGTTTCGCAGCCAGGAGGAAGTAAGGTGATAATAAAGTGGTTCCCAAAAGAAAATCGCGGGTTAGCAATGGGGATTAGACAAGCTGGTATACCGATTGGTGGCACGTTAGCGGGAGTATTGATCCCGTTTCTTACAATAAAATATAATATGGCTTATGCGGTAAATAGTATTGCATGCATTTGTATAATTGGAGGGTTTTTATTTTTTATATTTTATAAGGAACCATATATTCAAGAGAAAGTTAAACAAGAACGTATTAAACTTTCTTTTTGGATGCAGTTAAAAGAAGTGATGTGTAAAAAAGAGTTGTATGCAATTTATATAACTGGCATTTGTATGATTTCATTGCAAATGGTGTTAGTTGCACACTTTATAAAATTTTTAGTATTGGAACAATCAATCACGCCAATTTTAGCTGGAAAAGTATTTTCCGTTATGTTCTTTTCTGGAATGGTTGGTAGGGTTATATTAGCAGCTACTAGTGATTTGTTTTATAAGGGAAATCGGCGCACCCCTTTATTTATAACTGTTTGTATTTCTATTCTCTTCATTCTAATATTAGTAATGAGCATACATACAATAACGAATGTATTGTATGGTGTAAGTGCATTGTTAGGGTTCTTTTCGATTGGATGGTTTAGTCTTTTTATAACTGAAGTTGCAGAATCAGCAAGTGAAGAATCGGTAGGGATGACAGTGAGTTTTGCACTTACATTAAATCAAATTTCCATTATTGTTGCACCTGCTTTATTTGGTTATATTGTAGATAAGAAGGGATATACGTATGCGTGGTTATGCATAGTTGTATTACTAACTATTTCAGCGGTTAGCTTATATAGGAATTATAGAAAATAAAGGAATGTTAGCAATGTAAATTTTTTGTGAAGAAAGTCTAAAGAAATGTTGAATGAGCGACATTTCTTTTTTTATTTGTTGTATAATCAAAATGTAAATGAGATTCGTTTTCAATTTCGTTCATTACCTCTTTTGAAATTACCTGTAATTTTAGCCATAATTAGCTGTTTTTCTTTATCGTTATTTGCATGATTTATTTTATTTAAAAATTTTTCAGCATCATTTCCTTTTAATATCATAATTTGTTTTCCGTAATATTCAATTAATACCATGTTGTTTTTTGTTATCCGATAATGAAACATCTTATCATCTAAACGGTTGCGTTTATCGGTGTTTTTCATATTACATCTCCATTCTTTTTAGTATGTAACAAATGTTACAAAAGAATTTGAAATTATAGTGTAATGCATCCGATTGTATGTTGGAAATTTTGCTAGAAAGAAATACAATAGAGAGTAGTCAAAATTGAAAATGAGAAAAAGGAATCTAGTTTTAACATAGTGAATATTAAATAATATTATAATATACTTGATAATTAAAAGATATAAAATAGAATGGATGTACGTTAAGTGAAACTAGATAAAAGAGGGTTCCTAGTATGTTAAAGAAATGGTTAATCGTTTTCTTTATTTTTGCTGTTTTTTGTGGAAGTGTTGTTACACTAATACATGCAAATAAAGGAAAAAAATATGATGTAAAGGCATTTTTAAATGTAAATAGTAAGCGAAAAGATGTTAAGCAGGAAGTTGATGCGAATGCGAAAAAGCGTTATGAAATTGCAGCTGGAAAACTAGATCAGTACTTAAAAGATAAAGGATTTAATGGGAGTGTTCTTGTAGCAAGTAAAGATCATGTCATTTTACGAAAAGGGTACGGTTATGCGAATGTGAAAGATCAAGTATTAACAACTCCAAGAACGAAATATCGCATTGGGTCTATTACGAAAACAGTTGTTGCAATATCTATTATGCAACTAAAAGAAAAAGGGAAGTTGAACATTGAAGACAATGTAAATAAATATATCCCATCGTTTCCGGCAGATAAAAACATTACGTTACGAAATTTGTTAACACATACGTCTGGATTACCAGAACAGGGACAAGGTAGTGTTGACGCAGCATCACGGTTAAAATTAGTAACGTGGATTGGGGCACAAACGTTACAATTTCCAGCAGGGACAGGATGGAAATATACAGATTATAATTATATGGTGCTTGCATATATTGTAGAAAAAATATCGAATAAACCACTTGCTGAATATGTGAAAGAAAATATTTTGACTCCTGTTGAAATGCATGAATCTGGAATGGGCGCAACACTTCCAGAGGATATTTTCTTAGCAGAAGGGTATACGAAAAAAGATAATAAGTTAATAGCCACGCCTCGCTTAAAAATGAACTGGCTGTATGGTTGTGGTGAAATGTATACGACTGTTGAAGATATGAAAAAGTTAGATGAAGCTATTATGGATGGTAAACTACTTTCTAAACAAAGTGTATCAGATATGTTTTCTGCATCACCTGCAAGAAAATATGGATTTAGTTTCTATATTTACCCAGATTATTATCATAACCACGGTGTATTAGCTGGCTGGAACACTTTTAATAATTTTAACTGGGATAAACGAACGTTTGTCATATTATTTTCTAACGTCCAAAATGGTATGAATGATGCATTTAATCAAGAATTTAGGAAAATGGCGAATGATTTAATAGAAGGAAAATAATTATAAAAAATCGGTATTGATATGTAATTATCAATACCGATTTTTTTATTTTGTAAAGTTTTACTTACTGCCCACAAATAGCGGGATAAATAGGTAAGAAAGGTGATTGGCATTTGAATAAACCAAAATAGGTAGTTAAATGCTAAGTAATGTAAAGAATAATTGGTAATTTTTACATTGATAAAAAAGCTTGAGCTTCACACTATGTGAAGCTTTACATTATTGGAGACAAGAACAGGAGGTTGAAAAAATGAAAAAAGTAATAAAGTTTTGTTTAATAGCTACATTATCTACAACGATTATTAGTGGATGCTCTTTTGAGGGTAACAATGAAAATGTTAAAGGGAAAGAAGGAGAAAAAGTAGAGGTACAGAAAAATGCTGGGAAATATACGATGCCAGATGAAAAAGATAAACATGAAGGTACATGGCTGCAATGGCCACATGAATACACATATGGTGAAGAGTATAAGCAGGAAGTTGAACCTATTTGGGTTAAGATGGCAAGTGCTTTAACTGAGGGAGAGAAAGTCCACATTGTTGCATATGACCAGGAAGAAAAGAAGAGAATCAATAAGCTTTTAACAGATGAAGGGTTAAATATGGAGAAGATTGATTTCTTTATCGCGCCTACTGATGATGTATGGGCAAGAGATAGTGGACCGATTTTTGTTTATGACAATAATAAAAATTTAAAAATATTAGACCCGGCATTTAATGGATGGGGAAAGAAAACGCCTTACAAAAATGATGCTCGAATACGAGAGAATGTCAGTAAACAATCAGGAATTGAAAGAATTGATTGGGGGAAATTTGTCCTTGAAGGTGGTGCAATTGAGTTAGACAGCAATGGAACTGCTTTATTAACTCGAAGTGCAGTAACGAATAAAAATAGAAATCCTAATTTATCAGAAAAGGAAATTGAAAAATATATAAGTGACCTTGGGGTATCAAACTTTATTTGGTTAGACGGAGTACCTAATTTAGATATTACGGACTTTCATATTGATGGATTTGCTAAATTCCATAATAACTCTACCATTGTAACGATGAAAGAAGATGACCTAGCCGAATGGGGTTTATCTAATAAAGATATGAATACATTGTTAGATGCCAAAAATGCTTCAGGACAGAAATATAAGTATGAATACTTGCCGCTTAGTAAAGAAAAAGTTGCTTTAGAAAATGGAAAAACTCTCGATTATAAGGGATCGTATATCAATTATTATATTGGGAATACAGTTGTATTAGTGCCTAATTATAATGATCCGAATGATAAAATCGCAAACGATACGATTCAGAAGTTATACCCGGATCGTAAAGTAGTTGGCATTGATGTGAGAGAGCTTTATAAAAATGGTGGCATGATTCATTGTGTGACACAACAACAACCAATTGCATTGAAGTAATTAATTGTAATTTCGTTGTGCTGCTATATAGACAAAATAGGTGAAATCTTATCTTTACCTATTTTGTCGTTCCTTATTATTTGTAAAAATAAAAATTAAATATAATGATAATTGAATTGTAGTGTATGTTCGCTTTTCGTTTTATATGGTAAAGGAGAAAAATGTTTGTGTTAAAGAATTTTAAAATAGTGTTTTCGTATTTCCCTATCGTTTTACAGTACATTTTAAATGTAGCTTTAATTTGCTTAGGGGTTGTTCTAAGTGTATTTCTTATGAAAGAAGTCATTCAGTTTATACAAGAACTGAAATTGGATGGTAATGAATCTAGTTATCATTTAATTGATAGTATCGTCGTATTCTTTTTGTACTTTGAATTCATCGTAATGATTATAAAGTATTTTCAAATGAATTTTCATTTTCCATTACGATATTTTATATATATAGGTATAACAGCTATTGTGCGTCTCATCATTATAGATCACGATAGTCCGTTAGATTTATTGTTATATGCCTGTGCAATCTTTGTATTAATTAGTGCGTTGTTCATTGCGAATTCTAAAATGATGCGTCGGGATTTAGAATAGTGAACATTTGTTGTTGAATTAAATAAGATATTTTATCTTTTTGCAAAAAAGGAGTAACGGTATTGAAAGAAATAATCTTAACCAGCCTCATAATGATAGGGTTTATGATTCTATTATTTAATTGTATACTTTCGTGATTTAAAAGAATAAAAGGTTAATAGAGAAAGAGGTTTTTGTAAATATGGTTCATTACAATAATCAAAATAGTTTACATTTATAAGTTTTGCATTCATAGGTATTGAAGCAATAGGGGTTGAAATTGAAGATCCCTTTGGTCAGGATCCAAATGATCTTCCGCTAGAAGGAATTTGTATAGGAGTAGAAGCGCATTTAGTGAATTTATATAATCAAAACGATCTATTAGAAGTAATGGGTTTGAATCGTGATAAAAAAATCATTTAATCATTTATTGTTGTTTTAAAATAGGTTATTTAAAAAACTTGTCAAGAGTCAATTTAAGGCTTAACGTCAGCTTTATATTTTTTATATAAATATATAATATTTCTCCATGCTATAATCCATTCATGAAATATACGCGGTTCATGAGTTGTAATGAAAAGAGAAATGAATTGAGGAATAGTTGGCTTTGTGAAATCAGTTATGTAACTACTATTAAAAAGCGAGGTAAATAATATGGAACAAAAACATAATGGGATTATTTTTACTGCAATACCAGACGAATCGAATGAATATTATCAACCATTTTATGAAGACTTGATTTACTTTAATGAATGTTTAAATGAAAAGAAATCAATGGCAGATCAACTTATATCTTTATCTGTTGAAGAACAAGACTTTCATACGAGCTGTTTTGAGTATGATGATATTTGGCTAAGAGATGTTGCACCGGTTGCCACAAATCATCTAGTTAAATTTAAATATCGACCAAATTATTTGCCAGATGATCAAGGGCGATATTTAGATCAACAATTTAATAAATGGTTGAAAAAGAATGACTTTGAATATGTAAAATCTCCATTAATATTAGATGGTGGTAATCTTATTTGGAATAAAAAAGATACTGTAATATTAACAGAACGCATATTTGATGATAACGATGATTGGACAGAAGAGGAAATTATTGAGCAGTTAGAATGGGATTTAGATGTGAGCCGAGTTATTATTATTCCTGCTGAAGAAGGGGATGTACTAGCACACGCAGACGGAATGGTTAAATTTATTGATGAACATACAATGTTTATTAGTGATTTTTTAGGGGATCATGAATTTAGATATAGTGTTCAAGAGATTATTCAAGAACAAATGCCAGAAGCTGCATTTATAGTTGTTCCTTCATCGTATACAGAGAAAGGACAATATGATCAAGAGATAGCATCGGCAAAAGGATTGTATATAAATATGTTAGAATCATGTGATGCTCTGTATGTTCCTAAGTTTGGACTAGCTAAAGACGAGGAAGTTTTACGATATATTCAACAGTATACGGAGAAACAAGTTATTCAAATTCATGTAGGAGAAATATCAACAATGGGAGGCGCGATGAATTGTTTAACGTGGTATTGTCCAAGTCATTTGTTACCTTCGAAAATAAGAAGATTGAAAAATCAGAATGAAGATTTTTCAATGAAGAAGATTTTTGATTGGTTTTAATAAATAAGTAATGAAAAGAAAATGTATTCAAGGAGTATTGATATGTATACCATCGCTGAGTTTTCTCGGATTTGTAAAATGAGTACGCGGATGTTAAGACATTATGACAAAGAGGAGATATTAAAACCGGCATATGTGAATCCGGTTAATGGGTATAGGTATTATGAACAAGGACAGCTGGAAGTAGCGTTGAAAATCAAAAAGCTAAGGGAGTATAAATTTCCTCTTCCAAAAATTAAAATTGTTTTGCAGTCATCGGATCAAGATTCGTTTGTTCAACATATACAATCACAAATTATCGAGTTGTCTCAGGAAGTGAAGCAAAATTTACAGGTTATTTCAGAAATGAATGAAATGGTAAAGGTGAATAGTAGTCTAAATACTGCTCGTCATAGAAATTACGATATATTAATGGGAATGAGGAATGAAGTAACGATAATTATTCAAAGAGTAAAAATAGATATGGATGATATGGATGATTATTTTTATGACTTATATGAAGAGGTACAAAAAAATAATTTTCAAATAGTCGGTTCACCATCTGCAGTCTTTTATGATGAAGAATATATTCCAAGTAACAGTGATATTGAATTAAGAATCCCGGTTATGCAGGGGAATGATGAAGACGTAGCACAAGAGTATGAAATGAAAAAACTAAGTCCACATCAAATCGTTACTACTATGCATTATGGAAGTTACGACTATATTGGTTACGCTTATATAGCGTTAGAAGAATGGGGTGAAAAAAATGGGTGTGTAATAGTTAATTCGCCATATGAGGTTTATATAAAGGGGCCTGAATGTGATTGTTTAGCAGAAGAGTATGTGACACAAATTTGTTTTTTAGTTACGAAAATAGAATGAGAATAAGGATTGACATTAATATTATGTCAATCCTTATTCTATGTACGAAAGCAATTTATCATAATAAAAAGGCGAAATAAAGAGTCACCTTATAAAGTTGCTACAAGTAAATGAAGATATTCCTGTTGACCTTAACACGATGTCAAAGTATAGACTGTACGTACATTCATATAAGGGGTGAACACGTATGAGAAATATAGAAAATAGTTTGTTTTATATGCCTGCGGAATGGGAGAAACATGAAGGTACATGGCTGCAATGGCCTCATGATAAAGCTCATAGAGGTGAAGGTTACAGAGCTAAGCTAGATGATATTTGGGTAACGATGGCAAAGGAGCTTCATTACGGAGAAATTGTGCATATTGTTGTATATGATGAGGAAGAAAAAGTACATGTCCAATCGAAGTTAATGGAAGCGAAAGTGGATATGGATAAAATTGATTTCTTAGTTCAAGAGACGGATGATGTGTGGATAAGAGATAATGGACCGATCTTTGTAAAAGATAAGGAAGGCAATCTCTGCTTAACACACTGGGTTTTTAATGGTTGGGGAGATAAATATCCGTATGAAAATGATGCTGTTATTCCGGCAAAAATAAGTGAGATGTATAGTATTCCAAAAGTTAAATCTAGTGTCTGTCTAGAAGGTGGAGGAATAGAGATAAACGGAAATGGAACCTTAATGGCGGCAAAAACTTCTATTATAAATGAAAATCGAAACCCTACACTAAGTCAGGAAGAGATTGAAATGGAGTTAACGAAGTATTTGGGGGTAACGAATTTTATATGGATAACTGGTATTCGTGGTGAGGATAATTATGATGAAGATACGGATTACCATATTGATGGCGCAGCACGTTTTGTAAATGAAAATACAATTCTTTATGAATATGATCCTTTCGGGGAGAGTGAATCCTACCTTTTGGAGGCGTACGAAAAGCATTATCAAGAATTGAGACAAGCAAGAAATATAGATGGAAAACCATTTCAGCTTATACCAGTACCGGTGACAAGAAAAGCTGTAAAAGAAGCAGATTGTAAGGGCTCATATTTAAACTTTTATATTGGAAATGAGGTTGTATTGGTTCCTATATATGGCGATGAGCATGACAAGTTAGCGCTTCAAATTATTGAAGGGCAGTTTCCGGGAAGAAGAATTGTCGGCATTTATGTAAATGAGCTGTTTGCGTATGGTGGCATGATTCACTGTGTGACGCAGCAACATTTAGCATAAAGTAACCGAAATGAAAAAAGCATGCAGAGTATATACTCTGCATGCTTTTTATAATGCTGAAAACTCCTCAACAAGTTGAGTGAATTGTTTCAATGCACTTTCAATCGGTTCTGGCGTAGTTAAATCAACACCAGCTTTTTTCAATAAGTTTAGTGGATAGTCAGAACTTCCGCCTTTAAGGAATTCAATATAATGTTTTTGAGCATTTGGATCGCCGCTTAATAGTTTATCAGCGATTTGAATGGCAGATGCGAATCCAGTTGCATATTTGTATACGTAAAACGGGCGATAGAAATGAGGGATTCTAGCCCATCCGTATTTTACTTCTTCATCAAATACAAGTGAATCACCGTTATATTCTTTAAATAGCTTTTCATAAATTTCACTGAAGACTTGGGCATTTAATGGTTTACCTTGCTCAGCCATTTCATGTGTGATTTTTTCAAATTCTGCAAACATGATTTGTGTAAAGAAAGTACCTTTAAATTTCTCAATAAAATGGTTAACTAAATGGTTACGCACGTTCGTTTCTTTTGCTTCTTTTAATAAATAGTGAATTAATAACACTTCATTTACTGTAGAAGCGACTTCTGCCACAAAGATAGAATAATGTGCAGAAATTCTTGGTTGGTATCCATGTGAATAGTGCGTATGCATACCGTGCCCGCATTCATGAGTAAGAGTGAACAGGCTATTTAAATCATCGTGATGATTTAAAAGAATGAAAGGATGAACACCGTATACACCAAAGTTATAAGCACCAGAACGTTTTCCTGGTGTTTCTCTTACGTCTATATATCGTTTATCTTTAAAACTTTTTAATGTCTCAATATATTCTTCTCCTAAAGGAGCTAGTGATGCAATCATAATGTCAAATGCTTCACTATATGGGATGTCTTGTTTTGCACCTTCTACTAAATCGATGCCTAAGTCGTATTGTCTTAGTTCATCTACGTTTAATTTTTCTTTTCGAATTTCATTGTATGTATGTAATGTTTGAATGTTTTTTTTCGTTGTATCAATAAGGTTTTCATATACTTCTTTCGGAACCATATCGCCAAATAATGATTTCTCTAGCGCTGATGGATAGTTTCTTAGCTTCGAAACAGTAACATTATTTTTAATAGCAGCGGATAAAGTAGATGCGATGGAATTCTTTAACTGAACATATGGTTTGTAATATGCTTTATAAGCTTCTTTACGCTTTTCACGATTCGTATCTTCTATTAACTTTGCATACATTCCGCGTGTTAAGTTCACTTTTTCTCCATCGTCAGTCGTCACTTCACCAAATAATATATCTGCATTGTTTAACATACCAAATGTGTGCTGTGGAGAAGAAAGAGCTTCACCCATCTGTGATAAAATTGCTTCTTGGTCCTTATTCAATACGTGTTTTTTATAACGATATAATTCAAATAAGTCTTCTTTATAATATTGTAAGCCTTCTGTTTCTTCTATGTAAGAATGTAATGTGCTTTCGTCTATGCTAAGTAAGAAGGGGGAAAAGAAAGATTTAGCTGCACTTACTTTCACGTGTAATTGTGATACTTTATCGACAAGAGATTGCGCGTCAGTATCGCGTGTATCAAGGTCAGATTGTAATCGTGCATAAGCGAACATTAAAGATATTATGCTAGAAATTTCTTCACTCTTCGTTAAATAAGCTAATAAACTATTGCCATCGTGAATATTGCCATTAAACTCGTGTAATTCCTTCGTTAATACTTCAATTTTATGAAAATCACTTTCCCAATCTTCAATTGTATGGTAAATGTCTGTTAAATCCCATTTTTCTATATCAGCTACTTGTAATCGATCTTTAAGTTCTGTCATAATCATTTCCTTTCTAAACATGTAGTTATATTTCTATATAACTATGAAATACAACAAATTGCAAAAAATCCCTGCTGAAAATTGAAAAGCCTTGCTAAAATAACAAGGCTTACATACTTATAGTGTAATTCCAAATTTTGAATGTAAAAGGTTTGTAAATTGCATGTCTGTAACGGTTTCTTTCGTTTTTTTACCATTTTTCGCTACTGTAAGGCTATCTTTCGTTAAAGAGGCATGCCCATCTTCAGTTAGTTTTACAATAAGAGGTAGTTTATTAAAGGGTGACCCTTCATGTTCAACGATAATTTTTTGTGCTGTATTTGCTTTTTCTTCATCCACTTCTTCTATATAAAATGCATAGCCTAACGTCCAATCATCAGCAGAAGATTGATCCAAGAACTCATTGTTTTTCCGCATCTCTAAAATGTAGTTTCCCTTTTCGGTCATTTCTTTACGAATACGATAATCTCCTGTAACAGAGTGAATGACTTCACCTGAGAAAGGGACAGGGGCAAGAGGTAAGTATGATCCGAATCCTACTTCAATTAAATAAAGTTCATTATGATGTGTTAAAACGGTTGCAATATGGCCAGAATCAACAGCCCATATGGAGTTTGTAGCGTTATAAACTGTTCCTGAAACGAGATGAACATCGAATCCAGAATCTTTCAAGAAGTAATACATAGTAGGATTGAGTTCATAACAAAGACCGCCACGGTTATTTACTAAAATTTTCTCTTTCAAATTTTCTTTTGATATTTCTTTAAAATTCTTTTCGAGAATATTTAAGTTTTCAAAAGGAACAGTTTGTGCCATTGCGTACATAATGTTAGATAAATCTTCAAATGAAACTGTGTCTTTTTCTTCTATATATAATCGTACGAAAAATTGTTTTTGAAAGTCTGTCATAGAAATCCCTCCGTTATGTTTTTATAGGTAAATTGTAAACAATCTTGAATAGGATGTGAAATTAAAACTACGTTGAATATTTGAAGTGAGATTAAAAATAATGTGGGAGAGTGAGAGATTGCTACTTTACTAACGGTGGAACGAATATTATAATAATTCTGATAAACTATGCAAACGCTTTCTTAGAAGGGGATGGTGTACAGATGTTTAAAAGAGTAACAATAGTCGGATTGTCAGTTGTTATGTTTTTACCTAGTATATATGAGGGGAGTAAAGCATATGCAGATACAGTTAACAATGGAACGTTAATGCAGTATTTTGAGTGGTATGCTCCGAATGATGGGGATCATTGGAATCGTTTGCGTACTGATGCTGAAAATTTAGCGCAAAAAGGAATTACATCTGTTTGGATACCACCTGCATATAAAGGAACTACGCAAAATGACGTAGGATATGGAGCATATGATTTATATGATTTGGGGGAATTCAATCAAAAGGGAACAGTGCGGACGAAATATGGGACGAAAGCACAATTGAAGTCTGCAATTGACGCTTTACATAAGAAAAACATCGATGTATACGGTGATGTAGTTATGAATCATAAAGGTGGGGCTGATTATACAGAAACTGTCACAGCAGTTGAGGTAGACCCAAGCAATCGAAATGTTGAAGTATCAGGTGATTATGAAATTAGTGCTTGGACAGGATTTAACTTTCCAGGGCGTGGAGATTCTTATTCTAATTTCAAATGGAAATGGTATCATTTTGACGGAACAGATTGGGATGAAGGAAAGAAATTAAACCGAATTTATAAATTTAGGGGCATAGGTAAAGCGTGGGACTGGGAAGTGTCTAGCGAGAATGGGAATTATGATTATTTGATGTACGCGGATCTTGATTTTGATCATCCAGATGTTGCGAATGAAATGAAAAAATGGGGAACGTGGTATGCGAAGGAATTAAATTTAGATGGCTTTCGTTTAGATGCTGTTAAACATATTGATCATGAATATTTGCGCGATTGGGTAAATCATGTTAGACAGCAAACGGGGAAAGAAATGTTTACAGTAGCTGAATATTGGCAAAATGATATCCAGACTTTAAATAATTATTTAGCGAAGGTCAATTATAATCAATCTGTGTTCGATGCACCACTGCATTATAATTTTCAGTATGCTTCAACAGGAAATGGGAATTATGATATGAGAAATATTTTAAAAGGAACGGTAGTTGCGAATCATCCTACACTTGCGGTTACTCTAGTTGAAAATCATGATTCACAGCCTGGTCAGTCATTGGAATCTGTAGTGAGCCCTTGGTTCAAACCGTTGGCATATGCATTTATTTTAACGCGTGCAGAGGGATATCCTTCTGTTTTCTATGGTGATTACTATGGTACAAAAGGAAATAGTAACTATGAAATTCCAGCGTTAAAGGACAAAATTGATCCGATTTTGACGGCACGAAAAAACTTTGCATATGGTACGCAGCGTGATTATTTTGATCATCCAGATGTAATTGGCTGGACAAGAGAAGGTGATAGTGTACATGCTAATTCTGGTTTAGCAACGTTAATCTCTGATGGACCAGGAGGGTCAAAGTGGATGGATGTTGGGAAGAATAACGCAGGGGAAGTATGGTACGATATTACGGGTAATCAAACAAATACTGTAACAATTAATAAGGACGGGTGGGGGCAGTTCCAAGTAAGTGGAGGATCAGTTTCCATATATGTTCAGCAGTAATTTTGTGATGAAAAAGGAGAGGTAGACTGAAATATAAGTTTTCCTCTCCTTTTTATATGGTGCATATTTATTTTTCCTGAATCTTTATTGTAATAAAAGAACTAGTCGACCTTTATAACAACAAGAGATGCATTGGAATAAATAATGTCACCCGTGGCTTCTCTTATTCGTAATCGAAGAACATCTCCTTGGTTTAAAGGTAATAGATCAGTTCTGGCGGATGTGGCTCTTACCCCAGAAGCACCACCAACTCGTGTTTCAATTGCGAATTGAATGGAATCGTTTATTGTAAGATTTAATATGCTAGACGAAATAGCTTGTATTACAAATACGATTGAAAAGGATACAGAGTATACACCAGTGGTATCAATTGTAATGGAGTTGTCTACTGGATTTAGAGTAGTTCCACTAACAGGTCCTGGAATGGTAAAGTTGACATTTGTATTAACTACTGCTGAAAAACCGATTCCTACTTCAGAAGTTATTGTTCCAAATACGGGAAGAATCCCTAAACCAGTTGCGCCAGTGGGACCAGTTATTCCAATTCCGGTAGGGCCTGTAACCCCAGTGGGACCAGTTATTCCGATACCGGCAGGACCTGTAACCCCAGTGGGGCCAGTTATTCCGATTCCGGTAGGACCTGTAACCCCGGTGGGACCAGTTATTCCGATTCCA